>CANHVX010000030.1 GCA_947464215.1 Pseudomonadaceae bacterium
CACCCACCCCCTAATACCCGCCATGCTTACCTCCGCGCGCCAGTATTGGCTGATGAAGAGCGAGCCGTTCAAATACAGCTGGCAAAACCTCCAGCGCGACGGACATACGCTGTGGGATGGCGTGCGCAACTACGCCGCGCGCAACAACCTGCAAGCCATGCAGGTGGGCGATGAGGCGTTCTTTTACCACAGTAACGAAGGCAAGGCCTGCGTGGGCGTCATGCGCATCAGCCAAACCGCCCACCCCGACCCTACGGCAACCGCCGACGAACTCACCCGCAACGGCGAAAACCCCTGGGTGGTGGTGAAGGTCGAACCCGTGCGGGCACTCTCGCGTCCCGTCACCTTGGCCATGATACGCGCCGAACCACGGCTGCACGCGATGGTGCTGCTGCACAGCCAGCGCCTCAGCGTGCAGCCGGTCACGGCGGCCGAGTGGCAGGTTATTATCGGCTTAGCGGAAGCCGCCTAATACGTATCAAACACCAAAGGGCCCTCCGCGGGCCCCTTGGTTACCTATCCCAGCCCCGAGGGGGTTAGCGCTTTTCGCCCAACAGTTGCAGCAGGCTGATGAACATGTTGATGAAGTTCACATACAGCCCCGTCGCCTGCAAGATGCTCAAGCGGCTGCGCATCAGCTCATCTTGGCCGTAGGCGGCAAAGGTTTCCTTCATGCTATTCACTTCATAGGCCGTCAGCGCGGCAAACAGCGGCACGGCAATCAGGTTAATGGCCGTTTGCATAAAGCCAACGTTCATGCCCAGCAGGCTCATCACCAGGCTTACCACCACGGCACCCAGCAGTCCCCATACACCCATCACCAGAAAGGTGCCCCAGCCGCTCAGGCTTTTTTTCGAGAAATAACCAAACGCGGCCACACCCGCAAACATCAGGGCAGCTACGGCAAAGGTGCCGGCCACACTGGCGCCGGTGTAAAGGGCCACCAGCGGGGCAAAGGCAAAGCCCATAAAGGCGCTGTAGGCGGCAAACACACCCAGGCCCTGGGCGGGCTGGAGGCTAAACACCAGCTTGTGGAGGAAGAAGGCGGCACCCAGCAGCACAATCATCCACACAAACCCGCCTTTAATGGCAATGTTCAGCAACGCGGGGTTAGACATCGTGATGTAAGCCACCACGCCTGAAAGGCCCACACCGGCGGCCATGTAGCTAAACGTTTGGTTCATGTGCTGGCTGAGGGCCGTTTGGTAGCCTTGGGCCTGGGCCTGCATAAAATGACGGGTTGGCATGATGCGCGCTCCTTGTATCATCGGTTCATTGTAGCCGGGTCTTTAACCCTGCCTATGGGTCGGATATTAACCCACCCAGAAAGCCACGCAAGCGTAACCGGACAAACGCAGCATCTAAAACGACATTTCAAATGGTTACACGTAAGAAACCCCTCTCAAAAGAGAGGGGCTCTCACATCAACACGGGTCTAAATGGAACCCATATTGGCTCTCATAATGGCATTTTGCAGCCGGATCTCCGGCTCAATAAATGCCAGATAAAGCAAGGCGCACATCGCGCACACCACCATCAACCACAGGCCATGGCGGCTCAAGAGGGAAAAGGGAAACCACATATGGCACAAGCCTTTCACAAGGCCCCAGCACCGCTACCTTACCGCCGCACCCGGCTGTCAACAAGGGGGGTGGCCTAATGGCCACCAGCCACCGTGGCACCGGCACCCACAATCAGGCTCTGCAAGGTGGCCAGCATGTGGTCCAGCAGGTCAGGGTCGCGGGCTTCCACGTTCAGGCGCAACAAGGGTTCGTTGCTGCTGGTGCGGATATTGGCGCGCCAGCCAGCGGTCGTGTCGGTCAGGCTCAGGCCGTCCACGCGCTCGTGGGCGGGGGCCATGGCCAGCAGGCGCTCTTCCAGTGTGGCCAGAAAGGCCTTGGCGGGCATGGGGGTGGTAAAGTTGTGCTCATCCGAGGCCGGGAAGCGCGCATTCAGGCTGGCAACCGCCTGGCCCAGAGTTTGGCCGCGTTGGCCCAGCAAGTGCAGCACCAGCAGCCACGGCAACATGCCGGTGTCGCAGGTGAAGAAATCGCGGAAGTAGAAGTGGCCAGAAATCTCACCGGCAAACGGGCTCTGGTGGGCACGCATCGCGGGCTTGATGTAGCCATGGCCCACTTTGGCCACCACCGGCGTGCCACCGCCATGGGTTATGGCGTCCAGCGTGGCCCAGTAAAGGCGGGGGTCATGCACAATCGCCGCGCCGGGCTCGCGCTGCAAGGTGGCTTCGGCCAGCAAGGTGGCAATGGCGTAGCCGCTCACAAAGGCGCCGGTCTCGTCGTAAAGGAAGCAACGGTCAAAATCGCCATCCCACGCAATGCCCACGCGGGCGCCATGTTCCACCACGGCGCGCGCGGTCACCACGCGGTTTTCGGGCAAAAGGGGGTTAGGGATACCCGCCGGGAAGGTGCCATCAGGGGCATGGTAAAGGCGCACCACCTCCAGCTGGGGTAGGCGCGCCAAAATCGCATCGGCGGTGTGGCCCGCTGCGCCGTGCCCGGCGTTGATAACAATCTTTTGCGCCGGAATCGCCGTCACATCCACCAGCCCAAGCAGGTGGTCTACATATGCAGCGCGGATGTTAAGCCCCGGCACATCGGCAAAGGTGGCCGGCACCGGTTGCCCCAGCAGGCCCCGGGCGTGCTGCTCCAGCGCCGCCAAATCGGTGGCGGGGTCAAAGGGCACGCCCCCCCGCTTCACCAGCTTCATCCCATTGTATTCAATGGGGTTGTGGCTGGCCGTCACCATAATGCCCAGGTCGGCATGGCCCGCCCCGGCGGCATGGTAAACCTCTTCCGTGCCACACAAACCAAGGCTTTGGCACACAACGCCACCTGTCGCCAAACCCGCCGCCACCGCGCGAAGCAGGTCTGGGCTGGTGAGGCGGCTGTCCATGCCCAGCACGGCGGTGCGGGCGTCGGGCTGGGTGGCCGCAAGGGCCACACCCACATGGTAAGCAATGGCCGGGTTAAGCTCCACCGGCATCAGGCCGCGGATATCATACGCTTTCAGGCACGCCAGGGTGCCATCGGCCTTCAAGGGGGTTGTGGGGTGGGTATGTGTCATGGCCTTCCCTACCCCACTCTTGAGACGAAAATCAAGACACGATAAAAATGTATTTTGTATATCATTCATAAAAAAGCCGTAAATTGAAGAGATTAAACACTCTAGGCAACGCGGTGCAGCTCGGTTATAACTCGTGCGTCAACACATTCCCCCCTCATCACATGTCACACCCCCGCCCCACCCTTTGGTTGCTTATTGCTGCCGCCTGGTTTGCCCTGTTCAATCCAGCCTCCGCACAAGAAAAACACAATAAGTCATGGGATTACCCCCCCTTTGGCGCCACCGATATCGCGCTTTACCAAGCCTTTCAGGCCAGCTGTGAAAAGTTTGCGTCGTGGCCCGCCGCGCGCCAGTTGCACAGCAAGGCGGTGTTTGGCACCGCCGGGCAGTGGCAGGGCATCTGCCGCGAGGGCCTGGCCAAGGGCGAAAAGAACCTGGCCGAATTCCTCAAGCAACGCCTGCAAAAGGTTAAACTCTCTGCCAAACCCGGCGCCGATGGCAACACGTCCTACAGCGTGAAGTTTACCGGCTATTACAAACCGGTGCTAGAAGGCTCGCGCAAACGCCACGGCCCCTACCAAACCCCCATCGTTGCCAAACCGAACGATTTGGTGGTCTGCAACGGCCGCAGCGGCCAACGCCTCCCCGATGGCAGCTGCCAAAACCCCTACCCCACCCGCGCCCAAATCGAGAAAAACATCAGCACCTACAAAACCATTGTCTGGCTGAAAGACCCTGTCTCGGCCTTTTTCCTGCATGTGCAGGGCAGCGGCACGGTGGAACTGGATGATGGCACCGAGATGCACCTGGGCTTTGCCGCCAAGAACGGCCACCCGTATGTGCCTATCGGCCGCACGCTGCGCCAGATGGGCGCGCTCAAGGCCCCTGTTACCGCCGATAAAATCCGCGATTGGTTGGCCGCCAACCCCACCCAGGCGCGCGAGGTGCTCGACAGCAACCCAAGCTTCATTTTCTTCCACGAAACCAAACAGGAAGCACCGGGCGCATTGGGCGTCAAACTCACCGGCGGCCGCAGTTTGGCGGTCGACCGCGATTATATCCCCCTCGGCATCCCCGTGTGGGTTAAAACCACCAACACGTTCGACGGCACCCCCTGGAACCGCCTGATGTTCGCGCAGGATGTCGGCAGCGCCATCCAAGGGCCGGTGCGGGGCGATATCTATTTTGGCCACGGCCCGCTGGCGGGCAAACGCGCCGGCAAACAGAACGCCGAAGGCGATGTGTATGTGATGGTGCCCAAGGAAAACCTCGCCATCAGCCAGGTGGCCCCCCAGGCCGGCCCGGAACACATGCCACAACGCGCCCCCGCCACGGCCGCAGAAACCGGGCCCAAAACCACCGCGCAACCCTAGACACATACCCCCGCCATCCTCTAGGCTAGGGGGTATGGAAACCGCATCCCCCTCTCCCGCCAACCCCACCATTTTCGGCAAAATCCTGCGCGGGGAAATTCCCTGTAAAAAGGTCTATGAAGACGACCACGTGCTGGCGTTTTACGATATCGCCCCCAAGGCCCCTATCCATGTGATTATCATCCCGAAGGAGCATATCGTCAGCCTCCAGCATGTCACCCAGGCCCACCAGGCCTTGCTGGGGCACCTGTTGGTGGCGGCCAACACCATTGCGGGCCAGCTGGGCGTGCGCGAACGCGGGTATCGGCTTATCACCAACGCCGGCGCTGGCGCGGGGCAAGAGGTGCCGCATCTGCACCTGCACCTGCTCGCCACCACTCCCAACACCCCCGCCAAACTGCCCGGGTTTTAAACGTGTTGCACAACCCAATTACATATCTTCCAAGCAATGTAATTGTTGATACCAATGTATTATTAGATGCCACATTTGTGGATGGACTTGCACGAAAAGCAATAAAAACCGTTAAATCATCTCGGTTTAAACTAATTACAAATGAACAATCTATATTTGACGGCCATCTGCGGCTTCAAAATCTTAAAAAAGAACTCAATCTAAAATTTGATCCTCTTCCGTATTTTGAGCTTTTTCTTATTCAGAACAAGATTCATATTGTGCCAAATGAAAACAATTATAAAGAATATGATGATTCAAGCATAAATAATTCAGATAAGCATTTAATTCCTGTTATCAAAAAATATGAGGGTTGGCTTCTTACAAGCGATTTAACACTCATATGTGCCAAGCTACCTCATGCCTCTCTCGGCCTGCGTAGCGGGTGAAAACTGGGTGGACTTTGCCGATCCTCATGGCCGATTGCAACTTCTTGAGATTATTAAAAATACCCGCCCCAAGGTGGTGATTTTGGATAATAAAAGCACTCTCATTGGCAGCACCAAAGAGAATGAGGCCGATAGTTGGCGGGATATCCAATCGTGGTTTATTACGCTTCGTAAAATGGGACTGGCCGTGGTGTTGGTCCACCACAGCGGTAAAAACGGCTTACAACGTGGCACAAGCTTAACTGAGGTGGTGTTGGACACCATCATAAAGCTGAGCAATCCACGGGATAGAGAATCCCATGAGAATGGTGCACGCTTTATCCTGAGCTATGAAAAGAACCGCCACTTCTTTGGCCCAGAGGCTGCCCCGCAGCTGGTTAGCCTCACCACGACATCGCAGGGCCCTATATGGGAGGCTCAGCCATGGCAGGGGCCAAGTATGGCCGATGTGGAAGAGGCTCATCGCCTGAAAGCTGAAGGCCTCAGCCAGCGTGAAATCGCCCAACGAATGGGAATAGCGCTGGGTAAAGTGAATAAGCTGTTAAAAGGGGAATAACAGCGGGATAACAGTGAGCGCGTTCATGTTCATCCCCCTTAGGAGGATGAACATGAACGCTGTCCCTTTTGTGTAATAACAGCAGGGAAACAGGTGGTGTTCATTGTTCACCCCCCTAGAGAGATGAACAGTGAACGCTTTGCCTATACCACCCGTTTGCACCGTTTTATCACCGTTTAACAGTGAGCTTGCAGCGAGGTTTGCACTGAAAGGCTCTCGTTTTTTCCGCGTTTTAAAAGCTGTCGTGGAGCACTACGCGTGCGTGCACGTATTTGTTGGCTATTTGTTATCACTTTATTCAAGTCATTAAAATATAAACCAGTATACTGTCCCAGCTGTACATATGATGAATAGCAAGATTGGGCTGAGAAAATCTCAGCCCAATCCTTAACAAACTTATCGTATTTCAGGAAACCACAACTGGATTTCCACTTCAGCCTCATGCAAATTACCAGAGGCATGAATCAGATTCTTGACCGAGCGCTTCTGCTCTTCTTCCGAGAGCGAAGCGTCGACACCGAACTTGCCGCGGATCGTGTCGGGTTCAGCCTTGGCTGGAATGGTGTGACCCACCAGCTTGCGCGTCCGCTTCACGATATCATCGCCTTCAAGGATGAGAGCCACCACCGGACCGGAATCCATAAAGTCGATCAGACGATTCCAGACCGCCTTGCCGACTTCGAAGGGAACGGTGGTGCCGAAAACGGTTACGGGGTCCAGCCTACTCTTGGAGTAGTCTTCGAGCGTGCTCTTGCCGACGAATTCGAACCAGTCGTTTTCCTTAGCATAGTGCTGCTCTAGGTGGGAGCGGTTCGGCTTGACCATCTTCATGGCGACGATGGTGCCGATACCTTCGAGCATCGTCAGAATCTGGCCGGAGAGCTTCTTTTCGACAGCGTCCGGCTTGAGAAGGATAAGCGAGCGTTCAACCATTTTAAGCTCCTTGCTAATGGTCGTTGAGATGAGTCGGGTGAACTCCTGCCGAAGATTCTCCGGCAAGGGCATTGGCAGTTGATTGAGTTCGGAAAGGACGATATTCGCCGCATTACTTGTACCGCCGTTAGGCGTTCCAAGGTCTTGGCCGAAATCAATCATGTAAACGTCACCGTTTTCCGAGCAACGCAAATCACTCAGCAGCTGCAGGATATGGAATCGCCCTTGGGTAAGAGCAATCACCACACCAGCCAGTCCCTGCATGAGCTTTTCAACCTTGGGATAGAGGCGGACATAGGCTTCTACAAAGGAATCTGGAACAAACTCCTCAAGCAATGCCCCCTCATTGGAAGCATAGAGCTTGGGCGTGTGAACCCCATAACCTTCTAGAAGTCTGCGCCGCTCTAGCCAATTCTGAAGCGTTACTTCCGGTGCAAGGCCCGCAATGCAGGCTTTGATGACGAATTGCCGGGAGAATTGGTCACTCTCCAAACAAAACATCATGACGTAGGTTTCGGAACCACGGCGATGCCAATCGCCATCACTCCTGATACAAAATGGGCCTTCGCCCATAGTATTATCCAGCAAAGCCAGTTTCTGAATGGCTATTTGGACGTCTTCGCAACCAGCGAACTTCTTCAATTCGGCAGATACGTTGGGTGGAATTTCAGGATGGGTGCAAATTAGTGCCTCCTGCGAAAAGTCTCTGTTCCCTGCCTAAATAGGTTAGTTTACTTAAAATTTCAATAGAATTTACATACAAAAAACTCCCCCAGAGGCTGGGGGAGCTAGACTTCGAATCTTAGAGAGCGGCGAGGTACTTGCCGAACTCGTGGTAGTGGCTGAGCTTATCAACCCAATATTGTTCGAGTTTGTCCCGTGGCGTTGTGCCAACGGTGGTATCAAACCCTTCCAAAATCAGGATGTTGTCGATGGCAGAGCCGTTGCCCTGGGCTTCCCGCGTCAGCGTGGCATGCTGCTCAGAGATAAAGACTTTCGCCTTTTCCCCTGGCACGCAGTACGCCAAGCACTCGCGGATGATAACCTTGCGGTCATCATGGGCGGAAACAAGGCCCAAAATGTCTTGACTGGTGAGGGTTTTGTTGAGGAACTTGATGAAAGGCCCCGGAAACCCCTTAAGCGCGGAGAAGTAGTAGCCGACATCGGTAACCATGACTGGCTGACCGATCTCCTTCGCTGCGTATTCCGCAGAAAAGGCGGCGACTTCTTCCACACTCAGTGACTGAATCTCCGGTGTTTCAACCTTTTTCCGGTCAAGTTCGTGCCCGTACTGGCCGAGTACGTCTTGAGCGGTTTTCCATTTCCCCTCGTTGCCGGTGATAAACGTGAGCTTCATTGAACTCTCCCTAGATGATTTTACCTAGGGAAGCCTTTACCACGTCATCAAACGCGGCGCCAGCGTCAACCACCTGAATACCTTGAAAGATTGAGGAAGAAACCGAATCTTCGAAAAGGTGATAAGCCTTTTTGAGATTATTCAGTTCCTCTTTTACTTCCAGCACGGCTCCCCGCGCCACGATTCGCTCGTAGGCCGCTTCAGGAGCTATCCGAAGGTATATCGTCACGTCCGGCATGGGGATAACCCCGCCCTCAACGGCTGCGAGAAACATCTCCGCCGCTGTAGGTGTGCTTTGAAGGCTGAGAGCCTTCGCCAGAACGTATTTGCCGAGCGCGTAGCGGTCAGTAATGACCACATCGTACTTATCCAGGGAAGCGGAAATATCCGTGACAGCGTAGGAGACGAACTCCGCAGCCCTCAAGATTTGATCTTCCTCTTCTTGGATGGGACGGCCACGCGCCATCATCTGCTTCCGCACGTCCTCGTAGGGCATCCAGTATTCGGGATACCTTCCGTGGGTGAGAACAAGCGCGGCATTGAGGCCGCGCTTATTCAGTTCATCGAGGCACTGGTTGATGACGGTTGTTTTACCGGCACCATCCAAGCCCTCAAAGGCGATTAGCCTTCCTTTTCTTGTCCTGCTTGAGGGTAGTGAACCCATCGTACTGGTTCCTTCTGAGGAGAGAGCGAACTTGGATGTGATCGTAGATGGCGATAGCCCAGCCGATAGAATTACCCCGCAGCCCGTGAACAATGTAGCTCACCGGCAGAGGGTAACGGCCACGAAGGCTGAGAATCATCTTGCGGATGGTGTAACCAGCATGGCCGATCAAAGCCCACCAGAGGTAGCGGTAATCGAAGTAATTCAGGAAGATCGACATCGGATACCCGCTGTCGCCCTTGCCATAGAGATAGAGCTTCGATTTGATGTCATCCTCGGTGTCCGGGTGGAAATGGAAAATCTCGACATCGGTGGTGTAGTACAGCTCGTAACCAGCACGAGCGATACGGTAGCCGATTTCGAGGCTGTATCCATGCTTCAGCAATCCTTGCTGCCCCAACGCCGTGTTGAGCAAGCCAACTTCCTTGAAGACCTTTGCAGGTATCATGTAGTTGGCACCGGCGCAGATCTTGTGAAACTGCCACGGCAACACCTTAAACTTCGCCTGGGAAAGGAATGCTTCCGACCAGTAGAGGTCTTTTGCGCCCTTTCCAAGCCCACCTTTGGCTTCCCAGAGTTTCTGGTGTTCATTGGCGTTCTTGAGCGAAGTCACTCGGCCCGATACATACCCGACCTTGGGGTACTTCTTGAAGACGGCCACCATCTTAGCCAACCATTCCGGGTCGGTGATAATGCAATCGTCGTCGGTCAGGGCGATATATTCACCCTTTGCCTCAAGAATCCCCCGGTTGCAGGCATGGGGATGACCAAGGCCCGGTTCATGGTAGAATGCCACATTGAAGGCGTCACTGATGGCCTGTGTTTTGGCCGCAACGGCCTTGTCTGCATGGTTTTCAACCACGATAACCTCGTAGCGAGGCAGCGTGATCGATTCCAGCCCGGCAAGGTTAGTCAGAAATTTCTGAAGAAAGTCATGGCGATTGCAGGTTGCAATTACCAGCGATACTTCAGGTGAAGTTTGTTCATGCATCGAATTCCCCTTTAGGTTCGCGAAACGTTAAGTTAGGATTTCCAGGAATCAAATGGGTAATGAATAGCAGTTTTTCAAGGGGCTAATAAATCTTGAAGCTTTTAGATAGCGCCTCAGAGAC
>CANHVX010000031.1 GCA_947464215.1 Pseudomonadaceae bacterium
AGCCCCCACCAGCACCCCAACCCCGGCTGGCGCGAATTTGTGGTGAGCAGCCGCGCCCGCAGCGCCGTAAACCGCTATCTGCGCCAGCAAGAGCATGAAGAAATGGTGCGGCTGGGGCGTGAGATTCTGGACAAAGCCGCCCGCCGCGATGGCTGGCGTTGGGACCTGAAAGACCTGCAAACGTTAGTAAAAAAAGTGCCGGTTGGCCAGATTGCCGACGTGGATGATATTTTTGCGGCGCTGGGGCAGGGGCGGCTGTTCCCACGGCAAATTTATGACTTGCTGTTCCCCACCGCCGAGGCTTTGCCCACCAAAGCCCCCGAAAAGCTAAAGAAAAAAGCTGGCGACGTGGCCCATGGTGCCGATGGGCGCGATGCCACGATTGCGTTGAGTGGCATTGTGGAGGGGATGAGTATCCATTATGCGAAGTGTTGCAGCCCGCTGCCGGGCGAGGATATTGTGGGTATCATAGCCACCGGGCGTGGGGTGGCGGTGCACATGCGCACCTGCAAAAACCTGGAACAATTTGCCGACCAACCCGACCGCTGGCTGCCCGTAAGCTGGAGCAAGGCCGCGTTGGATGGCACCTTGCGCAGCTTTGTGTGCCGCCTGCGTTTTTATGTGCACAACGATACGGCTTCGTTGGCCAATATTACCAGCGTGATTGCCAACACGGATGCCAATATCATTGAAATTGGCACCGAAACGCGCAACGTGGACGTGATGACGTTGCGGTGCGAAATGGAAATACGCAACAAAGACCACCTGAACCGCCTGATTGCCGCGCTTTCCAGCCTGAAAGCCATGCTGCGCGTTGAGAAAATATATGGATGGCATTGATGCCACGGTTGATTTATTTTCTGGCGTTGATTGCAGGGGCCTGACAGAATGCCTCAGGTGGGCTTCCCGTGGGTGGCGAGGTGTGCCACACCTTGCCCCATGATGAACGCAACACAAACACTTGATGGAAAGTATGCTGCCTTGGAGTTATTTCAGGTTCCGGTGAACCGTAAGCGCGGCGTGCACAGCAGCCGCCGCGGCCCCGCTGTGCGTGAAATGCTATGGCCCAGCATGGGCTGGCGCGCCTTTGCCCGCTGGATGACGCTCAAAATTGTTCGCAGTGCCAAAGACCCCTACAAGGTTGCTATGGGCGGTGCGATTGGCATGTGGGTGAATTTTCTCCCGCTGCCCGGGCTTGGCGCCGTGGTGGCGATTTTGATTGCCTTTAGCATGCGCGCGAATGTGCCGGCGGCGATTATTGGCCAACTGCCCGGCAACCCGTGGACCTTCCCCATCATCTGGTGGATAAGCTACCAGGTGGGGAAACTGGTGTGGCCGTTTGCCGGAGATGGGATTGGGTTTACCGAACTGATGAGCAATTTCAGTTGGTCTTTTTTGTGGGATAACAGCCATGCCTTGTTGAACGGCGTGCTGTTGCCGCTGGTGTTGGGCGGCCAGGTTTTGGGTGTTGTGCTGGCGTTTGGCACCTTTGTGGTGCTGCGCCGCGAAGTGGCGAAATTCTGGGATGTGCGGCGTGCCAAGGCTTTGGCGCGTATCCAAGGCTAAACCCATGGCTGTGCGCGGTGTGGGCACCGACCTAGTGCGCGTGGCGCGTGTGCGCCAGCTGATGGCCAAGCACCCGGCGCGGTTTATTGGGCGTATCCTCACCGATGAGGAGCGCGCTGCCGACAGGCCCATCACCGCCGCCACATTGGCCAAGCGCTGGGCCGCCAAAGAAGCCGTGGCCAAAGCCTTGGGCACGGGGATTGGGGCCACGTATGGTTTCCATGACATTGTGCTTACCCACGACGCCGCCGGGGCCCCTGTGGTGCGTGTGGCGGGCGTGCAGGGGCGGATATGGCTGAGCGTGGCCGATGACGGCCCCTACGCCACCGCCACCGCCGTGTGGGACGTTTAGGCCGCGCATGCCGACGCCCGTTCAAGCCACCCGGTTGCAGATAGAGGTGGTATGTGCCACGGGCGGTGTTGGCTTCCAAAAAACCATTCTGGTGCCTACCGGGCAAACCCTGGGTTGGGCCGTAAACGCCAGCGGTGTGTATAGCCTTTACCCGGCGCTGCGGGGGGCGGCGTTGGGCATTTGGGGCCAGGTTTACCCGCCAGAAACCGTTTTGAACGATGGCGACCGCGCTGAAATTTACCACCCGGTTGACCCGGCGGCTGTGGCGGCCTCGCGCCGGAGAGACCAGACATAATTGATATTTCTGAGTCTAAGGCTTGCCTGAGATGAAAAAATAGCGGAGAACCATCATTATGTATGCTTTCCTTCTCAATGTGTGGGGTTTTATCAAAACCGTTGCGCTGGCCGCCTTTTTGGCGTTTTTTGTCATACGCGGGTTTATGTTTGAGCCCTTTAAAATCCCCAGCAGTTCGATGATGCCGACCCTGCTGATTGGTGATTTTCTGGTGGTGAGCAAGTTTGCCTATGGCAACCGTATCCCGCTCACCGATACGTTTTTGTGGGAACGTGAGCCGGTACGGGGCGATATTATTGTGTTCAAACGCGAGGGCAGCGGGCTGCCGGGAAGTTTTTTTGGGCTGGGGAAAACGCTGTTCATCAAGCGCTTAATTGGGATGCCCGGCGACCGCATTGCGTGGCGTGAGCAAACCCTGTTCATCAACGGGCAGGCCATACCCGCCACCCAAACCGGCACCTACAGCCTTGCGTTGCCGAATGGGCCCACGGTGGAGGCCCCGCTGTTTGACGAAAACCTGCTGGGCGTGACCCATAAAATCCTCCACAACCCCGGCGAAGAAGGCCCCACCGTGGGCGAAACGCTTGTGCCAGACGGCCACTATGTGGTGCTGGGCGACAACCGCGATAACTCGCGCGATAGCCGCTACTGGCAAGAACCCAGCTGGGGATTTGTGCCCAAAGCCGATATTATGGGCCGGGCCGAGTTTATTGTGTGGAGCTGGGATGAGCATTGGGTGCCCCGGTTTGAGCGTATTTTCAACAATCTGCGGATAGACCCTGCGCGCTAAGCCATGACAGGTCTGCCGGTATTACTAACACGGTTGGGGTTGGATGAGCCCCATATACCTTTGGTGCGCGAAGCCCTAACCCACCGCAGCATGGCGGGTGAAACCAGCTATGAGCGTCTGGAGTTTTTGGGTGACCGCGCGCTGGGTTTGGTGGCGGCCCTTCGGCTTATGGCGGATATGCCCTCTGCCGATGAAGGCACCTTGAGCCTGCGCCACACGGCTTTGGTGCGCTGGCAAACCTGCGCGGCTGTGGGAGAGGCCTGGCACATATGGCCCCTGGTGCGGCATGCGTTGCCCGCGAAAGATGTAACCGAGGCTGTGAGAGCGCGCATTGTGGCTGACGTGGTGGAAGCGTTGTTGGGCGTGGTGATTCAGGTGCGCGGTATGGATGCCGTTGTTGCCCTGATGCGCCGCGACTGGCCCATGGTTGGTGACGCACACAGTGGCAAAGACGCGAAAACAGCCTTACAAGAACTTCTGCAGGCACGGAAATTGGCTGTGCCTGAGTATACGGTTGTGGATGCCACAGGCCCCGACCATGCCCGCCGCTTTGTGGTGGAAATGACGTGCCCCCTTGGCCATAGCCGTGGAGAAGGGGCCAGCAAAGCCCAAGCCAGTTTATCTGCCGCCGAGAATTTTATGGAAAGTATGACATTATGAGCACCCCACACCCTACATCTTGCGCCATGGTTGCCATTGTGGGCCGCCCCAATGCTGGCAAAAGCACCCTGTTGAACGCCCTTACGGGCGCCCGTGTGGGTATTATTTCGCCCAAGCCCAACACCACCCGCGTGGTGGTGCGGGGCATTACCCACAGTGGCCATGCCCAATTGGTATGGCTGGACACCCCCGGGCTTAACAAAAGTGCCAAAGCCTTTGAACGCCGCCTGGTGCAACAGGCCAACGGTGCCATGGCCGATGCCGATGTTGTGCTGGTGCTTCTCGATGCCTCGCACGCTGTAAAAAACGCAGGCCCCAAAGCTTTGCAACAGGAAGCCGAGTGGGTGAGTGCTGCCCTTGGCCGCAAGCAAAGCGTGATTGTTGGGATTTCTAAGGTGGATTTGGTGAAGGCCAAAGTGGCCCTGTTGCCTGTGCTTGAGACTATCAATGCGTGGGGGGTGCATGCGGTGGTGCCGCTTTCGGCCAGCAAAAAGATTGCGTTGGATGACTTGGTGCGTGAAGTGGCCAAATTGGCGCCCGCCGGGCCTTGGCTCTTCCCCGCCGATATGGTGACGGATGCGCCCCTTCACCAGCGTTTGGCCGAGTTTACCCGTGAGCAAGCGATGAATTTGCTTCAGCAGGAAGTGCCCTATGGCGTGGGCGTGATGACGGAAGCCGTGGTGCCCGCCCAAGGCGAGGCGCCCATGCTGGTGCAACAGATTATCATGGTGGTGAAAGAAAGCCACAAACCCATGGTGGTTGGGGCAGGGGGCAGCATGCTGAAACAGATTGGCATGCGCGCCCGCAAAGTGATGCAAGAGGCCCTTGGTGAAGGTGTGCGGCTAGAGCTGCGCGTGAAAGTTGAGCCCTTCTGGCAAAGCAAGGCTGATATTCTTAACGATTTGGGTGTGTAGCCTTTTCTGGATGATAGAGAGCGGTGAGGGCCGCTTCCGCCACCACAGGTGCCAGCGCAAAGCCAATACCCCCCAAGCCCGCCACCGCAACGTGGTGGAGGCGATTTGCCACCGGCCTTATCAACGGTAACCGTGGCGCGCTGATGGGGCGGTTACCGACCCATTCGCCGACGATGGGAGCTTCTGAGAGTGCTGGGTAGGCCGCACACGCGGCGGCCCTAAGTTCTGCGCGGGCGCGGGGGCAGGGGGTGGTGATGGGCGTATCGGTTGGCGTGTTTTTGCTGCCCACCAGCAGGGTGGTGCCATTCCATGCGGGCACCAGATAGACATTCCCTTGTTTGCAGAGGGGAATCTGTCCGTGTAACGCGGGAGGCAGCGCGAGCCTTATCACCTGACCAGCACTGAGTGTGGTGTGGGGTATATCATCCTTCACCCCCCAGCCGGTGGCCCAGAGTGTGGGGCCTGGGGGAGAAACAGCCGGTGGTGGTTGGAGGGTGACGCCAAGGTTTCTCAAGGCCGCTTCAAACGCCGGGAACAGCTGAGAAAGATTGAGCTGCCCACCCGCAGGCCAGGCGCGGTAGAGGCTTCCGGGGGGCACCTGGGCGTGCTGGGCGAGCGCGGCCGCCAAAGCCGGCCATTGGCTGATACCTTGCCGCTGGAGGGTATCTATCGGCCGTTGCAGGGTGCTGGGCACCAGTGCCCCCAAGGCTTGCCCGCTGGCGCCGGCGCCGATGTGGGCCTGTTCATACACACACACTTTATGGCCCCGCGTTGCGGCCACAAAGGCTGTGGTAAGCCCGCTTATTCCTGCGCCGTAGATATGCAGCATGTGCCGATTCTCTCATAAAAAAACCCGCCTGTGGGGGCGGGTTTTGTGTGTGCGCAGCTTACGCTGTTGCCACTGGTTCGGCTGCAGCTGGGGCTGGCGCTGTAGAGGCGGCTTCTTCAGCGGCCACAACGGCCTGGGCTGCTTTGCTCAGGGTGACTGTGGTGGTCTGCTTGCTGCGAGGACCGCGGCTTGGGCCTTGGCCTTCGGTTTGTTGCGGCTGGTGCACGGCCATTTGCTTGTGCAGTTCGGCCCCGCTCTTGGCAGCTTCGGCGCACAGGTGTGCGTAGAGGCTGATGGCACGGGTGCTGTCGTCGTTGCCCGGCACAATGTAGGTGACGCCTTCGGGGTTGGCGTTGGTATCAACCACGCCCACCACGGGAATACCCAAGCAGGCCGCTTCGTCGACGGCAATTTTGTCTTCATGCACGCTCAGCACCACGATGATATCGGGCAGGCCGGGCATGTTCATGATCCCGCCCAGCACCCGGCTGAGGTTTTCGCGCTCGCGGGTGCGCATCAGGCGCTCTTTTTTGGTGAGGTGCGAAAGAGGGTCTTTGATGTGGCTGGTATCAACCGGGTTTTCAGGGGTGGCTTTGGCTTGCAGCTCGGCCACTTGTTTGGCAGCCTCTTCGCTGGCCTTAAAGCCTTCTTCAATATCCTTCAGGCGCTTGATGCTCTGGCTTACCGTCTTCCAGTTGGTGAGCGTGCCGCCCAGCCAACGGTGGTTGATGAAATACATGTTGGAGCTGTCGGCGGCTTCCTTCACCACGGCGCGGGCGTTGGCGCGGGTGCCCACAAACAGCACGCGGCCGCCACGGGCTACGGTGGCTTCAATCGCGGCCAGGGCGGTGTAGAGCAAGGGCACGGTTTGAGTGAGATCTATCACGTGGATGCCGTTGCGGGTGCCGTAAATGTAGCTTTTCAGCTTGGGGTTCCAGCGGAAGCTGCGGTGACCGAAGTGCACGCCGGCACCGAGAAGTTCGGACATGGTAAAGTGTGGGAGAGCCATATATGGCGCCTTTCGTTTGGTTTCTTCCCCGTTTTTGGGGCTTCCTCTGCGCTTTATCCGGTTTTGAGGCCGAACCAAAACAGCGTAGAGTGGTGATTTCCGCCATTTCTGGCAGATAAGGGGGCTTATGGCGGAAGGCGGGGCTTGCGTCAAGCCCTTTTTGGGCCTTATTCGGTGCCTTATTCCGTGATAGAAACCTGAATTTTTCCCGTAGGTTTGCCTTGTTCGCGGGGGGAGGACAGATAGGTGGGTTCTATCCATCCCCCGCCCAGCATGGTGCCCTCGGGGGTATAAAAGACCGCCGCCTGGCCTGGCGAGACCTGCTCGGTGCCCGCGGTAAACACCACCTCGGCGCGGTCGTTTTCCAGCCGATTGAGAGTGGCGGGCACGGCGGTGTGCTGGGCGCGGATTTTGACCTCGACAGCTAAACTTTCCGTATCTGGCCCCAACCAATTCAACTCTTTCACCGTAAAGAGGGCTCGGCCAAGGCTTTCGCGCGGGCCGATGACAACCTCGCGCGTATCGGGCCGGATTTCCACGACATACATCGCTTCTGTGGCGCCGCCGGGGAGGCCTTTCCGCTGGCCGACGGTGTAGCCGATAATGCCCTCGTGGTGGCCCACCACAGTGCCTTCTTCGGTGACAATGTGGCCCGGCGCTTCGGCTTCAGGGGCGAATTTTTTGACCACGGCACGGTAATCGCCCCCCGGCACAAAGCAGATATCGTAGCTGTCCTTTTTGTGGTGGACGTGCAGGCCTAAGGTTTTGGCCAGCTCGCGCACCTCGGGTTTGGTGAGGTTCCCGAGGGGGAAATCAATAAAATCAAGCTGTTCTTGGGTTGTTGTGAACAGGTAATAGGTTTGGTCTTTGGCTTTGTCATCGGCCATGCGCAGCACGGCCTTGCCGTTGGGCCAATCCTTGCGCACGTAATGGCCGGTAACCAGCACATCGGCGCCAAGAGACTTGGCCTTTTCCAGCAATTCCTTGAATTTTATTCGTTGGTTGCAGCGCACGCAGGGAATGGGGGTGGCACCGCTGAGGTAGGTTTCGACAAAGTCATCGATCACCGCGCTTTTGAAGGCGGATTCCATGTTCAGCACATAGTGGGGGATGCCTAGTGTTTGGCATACGCGGCGGGCGTCGTAGACATCGTCGAGCGCGCAGCAGGTGCCGAATTCCTTAGTTTTTCCGCCATTGGAGGCGGGGGTGTAATCCCACAGCTGCAGGGTCATACCGATGGTTTTGTAGCCGGCTGCATGGCAAAGTGCGGCGGCACACGAGCTATCGACGCCGCCGCTCATGGCGACCACCACGGTGGTTTCAGCCGGGGATTTGGCGGGTTGGCCCGGCCGCATGCCAAGCTGGCCCAAACGGGCCAAGGTTGTGGCGGCTATGGCGGGCAATGCTATTCCCATGGGTGGGATATAGCTGGAATTTGACTATTTTACAAGTGTTTGCAGGGCGGTTATTGCCCGGTGAATATCGGATTCGGTGGTGGCCCACCCCCAGCTGAGCCGCAGGCCTTCGGCGGCTTCGTGCTCGGAAAACCCCATGGCCTGCAAGACATGGCTGGCGCTGACCCGGCCACTGCTGCATGCGGCGCCCTGGCTGGCGGCAATACCTTGTAAATCGAGCGCGATAACGGCATCTTCTCCCTTTAACCCCGGAGTGAGAAATTGCCTCACATGCGGCACTTTTTCGGCCTTTGGCGCCACCATATGAATGGTGCTTGGTAACCCTTTTTCCAGGCTCTTTGCCCAGGTATTGGCCGCGCGCGTTTCCTCATCCATGGCGGACATGGCGGATTCGAGCGCGGCGGCCATGCCCATGATCGCCATGGTGTTTTCGGTTCCGGCGCGGCGGTTGCGTTCCTGCGCGCCTCCGGTTATAACGCTGTTGAGGGGAATTTCCGGTTTTACAACCAATGCTCCAGCCCCTTTGGGGCCGCCAAACTTATGGGCTGAGAGGGTGAGCATATCGGCGCCGAGTGCTTCGAAATGGATGGGCAGATGCCCCACGGTTTGCACCGCATCGGTATGGAAAGTTGCCCCATGCTTTCGGCATATACTTGAAATATATTCAATGGGTTGAATGACGCCTGTTTCGTTGTTGGCGTGCATGACGCTGACCATGGCGACGGGCGACCGTGTGAGGCGATGCGTGAGCCAATCCATGTTGACGATACCCTCGGGGGTAACGGGAATTTCTTCCACATGTGCAATGTTTTGGGCGTGAAGTGTGTTGGCTGTTGTGCGGATGCAATCGTGCTCGATAGACGATACAAGAATGGTGCTGCCGGGGTTGCGGGCGGCCATACCGCGCAGTGCGAGATTATTGGCCTCGGTGCCGCCACTGGTAAAAATGATGCGTTCTGCCCGCGTTTGCAGGCATTCTGCCATGGTGCGGCGCGCGGTATCAAGCGTGTGCCGCGCGTCTTGGCCGGTGCGGTGGACGCTGCTTGGATTGCCCCATATATCCATGCCGCGTATCATGGCTTCCCGTGCTGTGGGGCGCAAAGGGGCCGTGGCGGCGTAATCTAGATATATATGTGCCACAGTGTGAACGCGTGTGTTGATTAGGATTGAATATGCACGCGGGTGTGGTGTTCTGTATCTTCCCTCATAAAGGTAAATAAATGGGATACATCACCATTAAGAACCATTTGGAGGCTTATTTTTTTCATAAATTCTTCAATGTGTCGGCTTAGTGCGCTCCAGAGATCGTGCGTGTTGCATTTGCCCCCGTATACGCAGCCTTTACCTTCCTTGGGGCCGTGGAGTTCGTGCATGGCACCGCAGCGCGTGACATCGATATCTTCATCTACGGCATCGATAATCTGGTTCAGCCAGATTTCGCTGGCAGGTCTTGGTAATTGGTAGCCCCCGCCTGGGCCGCGGACGCTATCGACCACGTTGCCGCGGCGAAGCTTGGCAAACAACTGCTCGAGGTAACTGAGGGAAATTTGCTGACGTTCGGCGATCATCGCCAAGGTGACGGGGCGGGCGGATTCCTTACTTAATTCAGCAAGATCGAGCATCGCCATAACGGCGTAGCGCCCGCGGGTGGATAGGTGCATGGTGTTGCTTTCTGCTATCGCTGGTTCAACAGATTGCTCTTTTTAACGTGTTTGGTAGGGTAACGTCAATACCCATCATAATTAGTCAACA
>CANHVX010000032.1 GCA_947464215.1 Pseudomonadaceae bacterium
CCAACACGCCGATGCACCTGGTTTACACCTATGGTGGGCCGCTGAAAAACTTCAACCTGTGGTTTGACTCGTTATGGGCCGAGTGCTTGGGCAAAACCAACCCTGATGGCCGCAGCGGCCCCATGCCGCTCGGCGCCAACGGCCCCAGCAGCCAGCACAGTGTGCAACAAATGCTGCTGGGCGGCGCATGCGACAAAGTGGTGACCCTGATTATCCCGCAGACGCGTGGGCTGGGCATGGCCTCGGCCCTGAACGGCGCCGCCCAGCCCCCCATGGGCACCCTGCAAGAAGCCATGGCCTGGGGCACCCACACCGCCCTGATTGGGCATGGCCAGGTGGTGCGGACCATCACCCTGGATGACCGCAACCCCCGCGACCTGGGCGCGCTATGCATGCACATGATGCTGGAAACCGTGGCCAGTGCGTTGCTGATGAACATCGACCCCTTCAGCCAACCCGATGTGGCCAAAAGCAAAGCGGCGACTTTGGATATTCTCTACCAATGGAAGTAGCCGCCGCGCAGGTGCTCCCCCTCATCCGGCAGCTGCCGGAGACTCTGGCGAACCAAATTGCCGCCGGAGAAGTGGTGGAGCGCCCCGCGAGTGTGGTGCGCGAACTGCTGGACAACGCCCTGGATGCCGGCGCCACCGCCGTGCGGCTTGAGCTGGCCGATGCCGGACTAACCCGCATTGTGGTGACCGACAACGGCCACGGCATTGCCCACCCCCAACTGCCCCTGGCCCTGGCCCGGCATGCCACCAGCAAAATTGTTTCGGCACAGGATTTATTCCGCATTCGCACCTTTGGGTTCCGTGGCGAAGCGTTGCCCAGCATGGCCTCGGTAAGCCGCCTGACGCTCACCAGCAAGCCCGCCCACCAAGACACCGCGTGGCAAATAACCCCCGACGGTGAGTTGCGCCCCGCCGCCCACCCCACCGGCACCCGCGTGGAGCTGGCCGACCTGTTTTATGCCACCCCCGCGCGGCGCAAGTTTTTAAAGAGTATCCGCGCTGAAAGCTTGGCGATTGAACAGGTTATCAAGCCCTTTATTCTGGCCCACCCTCAGGTGGCGCTGCGGGTGGTGGAAGACGGCGTGACCACCTGGGATGTGCCTGCTTTACAAGGTGATTTTTGGACCCGACATGGCCGTTTAGCCGCTGTTTTGGGTGACGATTTTGCCCGCGCATGCCTGCGGGTGGACGGCCAGCGCACCACGGATACTGCCGAACCCGCACGCATGGAAGGCTTTATAAGCCCGCCCACGTTGCATGCAGGCACAGCGCAAAAACAATTTATCTTTATTAACAACCGCTTCATCCGCGACCGGGGGCTGGCCGCCGCCCTGCGCAACGCCTACACCGACCGCCTGCCCGCCGGACGCCATCCGCTGGCCGTGCTGTTTCTTTCGCTGCCTTTTGAAGATGTTGACGTGAATGTCCACCCCGCCAAAACCGACGTGCGGCTGGCCCGTTTTGATGACGTGTATGGCCTGGTGCTGGGTGCCACCCGGCAGGCTTTAGGCGGAGCTACAGGGAGCCCGCCGGGTGCTGGCGCGGCCCCCGTTGCCGCCCCATTGGCGTCCATTTCGGCGCCGGCGCCGACCCCGGTTTTGTTTGACAGTGCGCCCCTTAAACTGTGGAAGGGGGAGACGCCCTCGGCGGGTGCGGAGGCGATTGCCTCCCCCTTCGTGGTGTCTTTCGCGGCCCCGCGCCCTGACGCGGGTGAGGCCGCGCGTGCAACGGCCAGCCTAGGTGCCGCCCTAGGCCAAGTGGACAACACCTACATTCTGGCCGAAACCCCCGACGGCGGCCTGGTGATTGTTGACCAGCACGCCGCCCACGAGCGCCTGGTGTATGAAGACTTAAAGCGCAGCATTCTGGACGGAAAAATTGCCAGCCAACCCCTGCTGATGCCCGCCCCCGTGCCCCTAACCCCCGCCGCCGCCCACGCCCTGATGGGCCACGCCGCCGACCTGAGTGATTTCGGCTTTGAACTGGAACAGAGCGGCCCCGCGCTGATTCTGGTGACCGCCGTGCCCCACTTGCTGCGCGACGCCAACCCCACCACCCTGGTGCGCGACCTGGCCGAAGATATTTTAGCCCTGCCACCCCGCGCCCTGCTGCGCGACCGCCTGGAGCGCGTGCTTTCCACCCTGGCGTGCCACCACAGTATCCGCGCCCACCGGCGCCTGAGCCTGGCCGAACAAAATGCCCTGCTGCGCCAAATGGAAGCCACCCCCGCCAGCCTAACCTGCAACCATGGCCGGCCCACCGTGCGGCGCCTGGACAAAGCCCAGCTTGAGAGCATGTTTGAGCGGCGCTAGGGCAGGCCCCATAGCCACACCCACCCTCCGATAAGTTTGTGCAGCGCCGAAGAGCGCATTGACAGCGGCGGCGGAGAGGTTCAGGAGAGGGAGCGTATCAGCCAGCGTTGATGGCTTACATTTTTACCTTTTCCCCGAGGAGGAACCCTATGGGTGAACACCGCGACTGCGACCATGCCGTTGTCCATTCCAAAGAGCTGGACGAACGCCACCTTGCCCCCGCCGCCAAACACGGCGGCACCGTGGTGACCGACAGCCATGACCATGCCTTTGGGCATGACCATGATTACCCTGTGACCATGCAGGCCGAAGCCCCGAACGTTACGGAGCATCCTGTGCAGCAGGGCGACAATCTCTCTGCGCGTGGGTGACAGCACCGCGCATAGAAACACGACCTACCGCCGCCATGGCCCCTGAGGGGGTTATGGCGGCGGTTTGTGTTGCCTTGAAGGGTGTTTTTTGCTAGAGCACGGCACTTATCCCTTCCGTTTCCCCGCCCCCTACCTGGAGCTATGCCATGTTGGACACCCTTGACCGTGCCCTGCGCACCCCCTCTATTCTGCTGTTTGCCCTGGCAACCTTGAAGGCGGCCATTCTGCCGACGCTTCCTTCTCACCTTGTCATCTTTATGACCGATGTGAGCGCCAACCTGATTGGCATTTGGGCCGGATTTGCCCTCTATGCCCACGCGTATGCCCCGCGTTGGCGCACGCACCCGGCCACAGCCCAAGCCCCCAAAATACACCTGTTATCAGGTGTTTTTGGATGGTTTGTGATGTATGTCGCGAAGTATGGAATTCTGGTGACCCTTTTTGTTCTGCCGCCTGATGACATGACCCTGCGTTTGATGGCGTTGACCATTTTGGTGGCCACGACGTATCTGGTCTGTTCGCAGACGGCACGGGACATTGAAACCATGCAGGCCCACCACAACGACCGCCGCGATTTTATTATGGCGTATGCGGCGCTTATTTCACGCAGGACAGGCGACCATAAGGCCTAAGCCACCTGCGTTACCCCGACCGCTGTGCCGCCCCCTCACCCGGGGCGGCATGGTTTTTTCGGCCCCACCCCTTGTGCGAAAAGCGCCCGTTTGCGCAGCGGGGCCCTTGCCCTGACCGCGCCCGCGCGCTAGGGTGCCGCCGATTATGCCCCTTAAGAAAAGATATGCCATGAGCACCGACCACACCCCTTCTGATGATAAAGCCCTCAAGGCGAACACACCCACAGCCCACGACGAAGCCCCCATGGGGGATGTGGATGCGGAGCGTCGGGCGTTCCTTATCAACACCACCGCCGCCTTTGGTGTGGCCGGTGCCGCCTGTGTGGCCGTGCCGTTTCTGCGCAGCCTGGCGCCGAGCCGCGCCACCCAGGCTATGGCCACCACGGATGTGGCGCTGAGCGAGATTCCGGAAGGCGAATTTCGCACCTTTTTGTGGCAGGGCAAGCCAGTGTTCATCTGGCACCGCAATGCAGAGCAAATTGCCAAAGCCCGCGCCCAAGACGCCACCAGCACCACCGACCCCCAGCCTGATGCCGAACGGGTAAAAAACGACACATGGTTGGTGGTTTTGGGTATCTGCTCGCATCTGGGATGTGTGCCCATGCAAGGCGGTGACGCCGACGGCTGGCGCTGCCCCTGCCACGGCAGCCAGTTTGACCTTTCAGGCCGCGTGGTGCACGGACCTGCTGGCAAAAACCTTGAAGTCCCCCCCTACGCGTTTCTGGACGACAACACCATCCGCATCGGTTAAGGCATTTGCAAAGGAGCGCCCTGATGAGCAGCCATTTTACCCCCCCACAGCCCGTGGAAAACGATATCCGGAACTTCGGCCGCTGGTTTGAAGACCGGCTGCCGATTGCCAGCTTTATTGGCGACCATCTCGGGAAATACCCTACGCCGCGCAACCTGAACTATATGTGGAATTTTGGCAGCTTGGCGGGCATTGCGCTGATTTTACAAATCATTACCGGTTTGTTTCTGGCCATGCATTACAAGGGCGATATCCACCTGGCGTTTGACAGTGTGCAGACCATTATGCGCGATATTGAATGGGGCTGGGTTATCCGCAACATGCACATGGTGGGCGCGAGCTTCTTCTTCATTGTGGTGTACATCCACATTGGGCGGGGGCTTTACTTTGGCAGTTATAAATCGCCCCGGGAAGTGCTGTGGGGGCTTGGCATTGTTATCTTCCTGCTGATGATGGCCACCGCCTTCATGGGGTATGTTCTCCCTTGGGGCCAAATGAGCTACTGGGGTGCAACCGTAATTACCAACCTGCTCTCGGTTATCCCGTTTGTGGGCCCCGACATTGTGATTTGGCTCTGGGGCGGCTATAGCGTGGGCGACCCAACCCTTTCGCGCTTCTATGCCATCCATTTTGTGCTGCCCTTTGTGATTGTGGGCGTGGTGATTCTGCACATCTGGGCGCTGCACCTGCACAAGAGCAACAACCCGCTTGGCATTGACCTGAAAAAAGCCGACGACTACATCCCCTTCCACCCCTATTACACGATTAAAGATATCTTTGGTTTAGGGGTTTACCTTATCCCCTTCACCTTCATGGTGTTCTTTGCCCCGGACTATCTGGGCCACCCGGATAACTATATCCCCGCCAACCCGCTGGTAACCCCCGCGCACATTGTGCCCGAATGGTACTTCCTGCCCTTCTATGCGATTTTGCGGGCTATCCCCATTAAAGAGCTGGGCGTGCTGGCGATGTTTGGCAGCATCCTGATTCTGTTTGTGCTGCCGTGGCTTGACCGCAGCCCCGTGCGCAGCGCGCGTTTCCGGCCGCTGTATAAGCAGCTGTTCTGGCTGTTTGTGGTGAACTTTCTCATCCTCGGATGGGTGGGTGCCAAGCCTGCGGAAGGCATGTATGTGACCATTGCGCAGATTTGCACGGCGCTCTACTTCGGCTTTTTTGCGCTGTTGCCTGTGCTGGCCAAAGTTGAAAAACCCCGGCCTCTGCCGGCAACCCTATAGAGAAGGGCTTCGCGATGATACGCATGATGATGGTTGGTTTAGCCCTGCTGGCCCCGGCCGCATGGGCCGGAGAAGGCGCTGCCCTGCCCCACAAAGACTGGGGCTTTGAAGGTGTGCGTGCCACATGGGACAAAGATGAGCTCTACCGCGGCTACACTGTGGCCACCCAAGTGTGCATGGCCTGCCACAGCTTTAAATACGTAAGCCACCGCGACCTGATGCGCGTGGGCTTCACCGAAAGCGAAGTGCAGACCTTGGCCAAGGCGTTGAACATGGATATGAACGCCAAGCTGAAAACCGGCATGGATGACGCCACCGCCAAAGAGACCTTCGGCAAAGTGCCGCCCGACCTGAGCCTGATGAACCGCGCCCGCCCCGGTGGTGCCGACTATACCTATGCGCTGATGCATGGCTACAGCGATGACTCGGCCACCATTGTGAAATACTTGCCGGGTGGTGTGCCGCAAGGTGCCTATTTTAATACATATTACCCTGGCCACGCCATTGCCATGGCCAACCCGCTAAGCGGCCCCGGCCTTGTGACCTACCACGACGGCAAAGAGGCCACCGTGGACCAAATGGCCCATGATGTGAGTGTGTTCATGCAATGGACCGCCGAACCTGAACGCATGGACCGCCAGGCGTGGGGCGTTTATGTGCTGATTTATCTGTTCATCTTCACCGTGCTGGCCTACCTGACCAAGCGCGTGATTTGGAAAGATGTGAAAAAACACTAGCGTATGAAGGGGCGCCGAGCGCCCCTTTTGCTAACACAAGGGAACAGGCATGAAGCTGGTATGCATCAACGTTGAACGCAGCAAACACCTGGACCGGGTGCAGGCCTTTTTGCAGGCGCAGCAGCCGGATATCTTCTGTTTGCAAGAGCTATGCGCCCGCGATGTGGCCCGCTATGAGCACTTAACCGGCAACCCGGGGCTTTATGTGCCGCTAGCCCGCCACCCGGCAGAAGTAGAGATGGAGCCAATGGGCGTTGGCATCTTTTCGCGCCACCCCCTTGGCAACGCCCAGGTGCATTACTACCGCGGCAGCCCCGACACCCTGCCCGATATCGCCTTTGACCCCGCTATCCCCCAGCACGTGCCCCTGCCGCACAGTTTCCACCAAGCCGTGGCCAGTGTGGTGCTGCATGGCATCTGTTTTGCCACCACGCACTTGACTGTTACCTTGCGTGGCCAAGCCACCCCCGAACAGCTGGCGCTGGCCGAGCTGATTGTGACCCACGCCCGTGACTTGACCGCCCGCCATGGTGCGCTGGTGCTGTGTGGCGACTTCAACGCGCCGCGCGGGCGAGCCACCTTTGACCTGTTGGCCCAGGCCATGACCGATAACATCCCCGCCACCTACACCAGCAGCATTGACGGCGGTTTGCACCGCGCGGGGAATATCCCCTTTATGGTGGATGGGATGTTTAGTGCCGGCGCTGTGGCCGTGCGCGATGTGGCCTTGCACACCGGGGTGAGCGACCATTGTGCGCTGGTGGGCACTGTGACTGCGGACCGTTAACAAAAGCCCCCATGGGGGCTTTCAAGAGTCCTCAGCCGCCTTAATGTGCGGGAGTAAAGGTGAGCGCGACGCCATTCATGCAATAGCGCAGGCCGGTGGGGGGTGGGCCATCGGGGAAGACGTGCCCCAGGTGCCCCTTGCAGCGGGCGCAATGAACTTCCGTGCGGGTGGCCCACCAGCTTTTGTCTTCCTGCGTGCCAACGGCATCTTTCACGGATTCATAAAACGACGGCCAGCCGGTGCCGCTTTCGTATTTGGTGGTGCTGCTGAACAGCGCCAGCCCGCAGCCCGCGCAGTGATAAACCCCGGCGCGTTTTTCGGCGTTCAGCGGGCTGGTGTGCGGCCTCTCGGTGCCATGGGCGCGCAAGACGTGATATTGCTCGGGGGTCAGGCGTTGCTTCCAGGTGCTCTCGGTTATGTCGAGCCAATTCATGATCTGTTCTCCTGCCTGCACCCACGGGGCCACCACCAAACCTACGCCAACGGCCACCCCCGTGCGCAGCACCTGATGCAAAAAGTGGCGGCGTGATGTATCCATGCGTGCGAGTCTGCACCGATGGCCCCCTTACGACAAGGCGGGAAGGCGTTCGCGTAAGGTTTCATACAGCGTAAGGCCAGCGGCTTGGGCGAGATTGAGGCTTTCCGCCTTGCCGGCCATGGGGATTTTGAGCAGCTGGGTGCAGGCGGCGGTGAGCTCGGCGCTCAGGCCCGTTTGCTCGGTGCCGAAGGCTAGCAGCGTTGGCCCTGCGTAGGTTGCAACCGTGCGGATATCGGTTTCGCCCTCTAAATGCAGGCCTGCCAGCGTAAGCTGGGGATGGAAGGTGTGCTGGGCTTCGACCCATTCCAGCACATCGGTGCGGGAAGCCTTGACCAACGGCACATGAAAAATGCTGCCCATGGTGGCGCGCACGCATTCGGGCGCCCAGATATCGGTGGCGGGAGGGATGATGATGACGCCGGAGGCGCCGAGCGCATCGGCGGTGCGGATGATGGTGCCGACATTGCCGGGGTCGCGCGGTTCTTCCAAAATCAGCCACACGCTGCTGGCTTCCAGCTTCACCTTTTTAAGCGCTTGCGGGCGTTGGCCAAACACGCCCATCACGGTGGGCGGGTTGTCTTTGTTGCTTAATTTATGCATGACGGCGGCGTCGACATCGAGCACATGGTTGGCCACATTGCGCGCGTCGTTCATCACCGCTTCGCTGCGGGCGCCCGATTCCCAATCCGCACGCACAATCAGCGTTTCCAGCGGCCAGCCTGCGGCCACGCCAAAGCCAACCAATTGCAGGCCTTCGACCAGAAACAAGCCCGTTTCCTCGCGCTGCTTTTTGGTGGCTAACGCGGCGATATCCTTAACCCGTGGGTTGGTGAGTGAGGTAATGGGCATCTGCGTTTTCCTTATTTTCCTGAAGAGGGTTCACCGTGCCAGCGGCCCCACATGCTGACGCCGAAGCTGCGGGTGGCGGTATCGGTGACCGTAAACTCGCCGCTTGCGGTCTGGCCGGCGGGCAGGCTGGCGCGTAGCATGCTGGCCAGAGCCACGCCGCTTAAGCGCAGCGTATAGGCCGTGAGCCAGACGTGGCCGTTGGGTTTGATGATTTTTGACAAGGCGTCGAGTAGCGCGGGCATATCGCGCAGGAACTCCCACACCTTGCCGTCATCGCTGCGGCCGAATTTGGGAGGGTCGAGCAGGATGATATCGTAGGTGTTGCCACGGCGCGCCTCGCGTTGGGCAAAGCCGAGGGCGTCGTCGGGTATCCAGCGGATAGGGGCTTGGGCAAGCCCTGCTAACTCGGCGTTTTCGCGGCCAAACGTGAGGGCTTTTTTGCTGGCATCGACATGGACAACGCTGGCCCCGGCTTGGGCGGCCACCAGGCTGGCGACGCCTGTGTAGCCAAAGAGATTCAGGACGGACATGCCCGGTTTTACGGTTTGGGTGAGCCATTGCCATTGGGGCGCTTGCTCGGGGAACAGGCCCAAGTGGCGGAAGGGAGTGAGGCGGCCGTAGACCTGCAGCTTTTCCCAGCGGACGATGAATTTTTCGGGCGTGCCCTGGGCCACCTGCCAATTGCCGCCATCGGCGTCGTCATCGGCCCCTTTGGGGGCAAAGGTGGCCTGCGCCTTGGCCCATTCAGCCTGCGGCAGGGCGGGTGCCCAGATGGCCTGGGGTTCGGGGCGGTTGACAAGGATGCCGCCGATAAGCTCGAGTTTGCGGCTGTAGCCGCTGTCGAGCAGCTGATACAGCGGGGCGGGCGTGGTGGGGGTGCTCATGGTGCGGTTGTAGGGGTATTTGGCCTGTTTTACAAGACAAAGGTTGATTTATGTATACGTTAAACATATATAAGGCTCAGGTTTGGCCCACGGTGGGCCAGCTACCCTTGGGGGACATCATGAAGTGGAATTTTCCGCGCGCAGAGGTGCATGCTGCGCGCATTGACGCCGTTTTGGCGGCTTTGGAGGCTGCGCACGCGGTCAACACGCCGCTTGGCTTCAGCGTAGCCTGTGCCAAGGCTGGTATAGCGCTGGGCGACAGCCATGCGACGGTTGCCCGTTCGGTGGCGCTGTTTGCCAACCTGAGTGAGCGGAGGGCGATTGAAACGCTCTCGGCTAGCCGAGGCCAGGCTGCACAGGGCCGCGAAGACCTTGAGCCCCACGACTTGGCGGCCAAGGTTACCTCCGCG
>CANHVX010000033.1 GCA_947464215.1 Pseudomonadaceae bacterium
ATGGGTTGCTATGGCCTTCCTAGCCTGCCTTGCTCTTTTTTGTTGCGGCCACATAGCTGGAAAGCACTGCGCTGATACGCGTCTGATAGCCTTTGCCCGTCGCTTTGAAATGGCCCAGCACTTTGCGGGGAAGCCTTAGGGTTATTTGCTCGGTTCCCTCGGGCTCGACAATCTCGGCCTTATCCCAGAAATCGGCGGGGAGCATGTCTGCGTCGGGATCGGTGCTGGCGCGCCGTTTCACTTCGGCGTCGCTCATGGCCTTTACCGCCTTGCTGAGTGGCGCGGCAGGAGGCAGCTCTTCGACGCTGGCATACCGCGCCTGTTTAGCGTTTTTGGTATTTTTCGCGTTCATGTTTGCTCGCCTTTCTTGCGGAGATTACACGGATGTCGCCATCGCGTTCGGTGAAGACGACGCACAGCACCTCGCCATCGTAGGTGCCGAGTGCGATAAACCGCTGTTCACGGTAATCGCGTCGGTCGTCCTGGCGCTTCAGGATGGGAGACCGGAAAATCTGCGCTGCTTGTTCAAACGAAATGCCGTGTTTGGCCTCGTTTGCAGCGTTTTTCTGTTTATCCCACTGAAACCCCATGACTTATGTATAGCTACAAAAGTAACTCCTGACAAGGCGTTTTTGCCTTATTTTAGGCCTGCGCCGGGATGACGGGTTGCTATGACCCACTCTTTTAGGGGCGGCAGATGAACATGCGGCCGTTGACCACTTTGATGGTGCCGTATGCGCCCGTGTTGCAGGCGTTGCTGGGGTTGTTGGACAGCTGAATGACCGTGCTTGAGATGGTGCCGGAGACTTCGAGCGGGGCGGTGGGCGTAACCATTGTATTGACCGTTGTCCAGCTGGCGATGCGCGCGCTGCCCACATCGTTCACCGTAAAGCGAGAGACGTTGCTGCGTTGCAAATCCATCAGGTAGTCGTCGATATATGTTCCAGGTGCGCCACCGTTGGGGTTTGTCCGAATCATGGTAAAGCGGTTACCGATACTGGCTGTGCGTGAAATGGTTGGGTTAAGATTTAATACTATTAAATTATTATTAAATGCCCCGTTGGCAGACCATGTTGGACCAGCGCTTATAAACTCATGGTTAAAATTGCTGCCAGCCGATAAAACCACTGAAGAAAACAAATAAGGGTTAGCGAATGCACCACTTTGTGCCGTAAACCTAAATCTGTAAGCGCTAATAAAACTTAAGTCTCCATTATAAGTTTGAATATATCCACCCCCCGCTTGATCCCTATCCGCAACACCTACAAGAATGGAACGGTTAGATGTAGCTCCGTATGCACGCACAAGAATACCCGTGCTAACGTCTGTGGACGCGCCTGCGCCCACGGAGAGGCCTGCGTCTGTTACTACTGTTACACTGGGAACGCTGGTTAACACACCGGATGCATCACGATAGAACATGCTGCCTGTTTGGCCAGAGGCACCGGCGTAGATGCTGGTGGCGCTGATGGCGCCGGTGGTGGAGATGCGGTTGGCGACGAGTTGGCCGTTGTAGAAGTAGCCGGTTGTTGTGCCTGCTGTGGTGAAGGAAATGCTGCCGTCGGCGCGGGCGCGGACATCGGTGGTGCCGGAGGTTATGCGGTCGGACGTGACGGTGGTGCCGCTGGCATCGACCAAAGATGCCCAGCCGCCGGTGCCGTAGCAGACTTGGAAATCGGTGCCGGAATAACGGATGGCGCCGGTGCGGTTGGTGTCGCAGGCTTCGTTGCCGTTGGAGAGGCGGAGGGTGCCGCTTATGTGGAGGGTGGTGGAGGGATTTGAAATTTGAATACCGAGTCGGCGCGCGCCATCAAGACGCATACCCTCAGTGCCCGCAGTTGTAAAAATAATTGGGAACGCCCCCGTGAATGGCGCGGCTATGGTGAGCGCATTGGGGTCTGTTGGGGCATTTACCCCATTCAAATTTATAATTGCATATGTACTTGATGTATTATATAAACCTAAACGCGACCTTGCACTTGTTCCTGTACTATTGTTCCATACGCCCAATACAGTGGTTCCGTCTAAAGTTGTAGATACATCAAGTGGATTGCTTCCATTGAATGCCCTTAAGGAAATATTGACATTTTGGGATCTGACTTGCAAATCACCGCCAAAATAACCTGTGGTGCCGAAGCTTACGGCGCCGGTGGTGGAGATGGTGGGCAGAACGAGCTGGCCCGTGGTGCCAAAGTAGGCCGTGCCGCTGGTGCCGCCGGTGGTGAAGCTGATGGTGCCGCCGTTGCCGGCGACGATGTTGGCGCTGGTGCTGATGATGCGGTCTGTTGTCAGGCCGGAAATGTTGGAGGCGCTGATGTTGGTGAGCAGCGAGCCATCGCCGATGAAGCGGTTGGCACTGGCGTTGCCAGTGATGGAAATATCGCCCGCCGTGGTGAGACTAGGCGCGTAGCTGGCGCAGCCGAGATCTCCCGCCGCACCAAACGCCGAACACAGCCGGTTGGCGTTGGTGCCCACCGTGTTGGACACGTTGGCCAGCGAGAACCAATCTTGCGCCTGCGCCACCGAGGCCGCCATGGCAAACACGCACCCCACACTTACGGAGACGCACAACAGGAAACGGTTCGCCTTTTTCATACCTTACAGGCTAGCGAGGGCCTGCGGGGTTGTCATGCGGTTAGTGGGGGTTTCTGTGGTGGATTGGCACCATTTGGGGGAGTGATGTGATAAATTTGTTTTTTTGGGTGGGTTGTCGGATTTTCGGGTTAGCGGGTTATCGGGTTATCGGGTTGTCGGGTTATCGGGGATGGGGGCTGCGTTGTTAGGCGGTGGTTCGCTCAAGATTGCCGCGCTTTGCTCGCAATGACCCATCCGGGGGGGTGGGGCTGCGGGGACCCGATTGCTTTGTCGATTTTTTGCTTTTGGCTTCGTTTATCATTGAGCTCTCCTCGCAATGACGGTTTCCCCCCTCTGGGGGCTGCGTTGTTTGGTGGGTGGTTAGACGGTGCCGGCGCGGCGTTTTTCGACCAGTTCGGCGTAGTATCTATCGGCGTGGAAGGAGCTGCGCACAAGTGGGCCGCTGGCGACCATAAGGAAGCCCTTCAGTTTGGCCTGCTCTTCGTAGTAGGCGAAGGTTGCGGGCGTGACGTATTCCATAATGGGGAAATGCTGCGGGCTGGGGCGGAGATATTGGCCGATGGTGAGGAAATCTACCCCGGCGCTGCGGAGGTCGTCCATCACCTGCAAAACTTCGTCTTTGTCTTCGCCCAAGCCGACCATGAGGCCGCTTTTGGTGAACATCGGCCAGCCCATGGCGGCGGCTTGCGCCTTGACGTTTTCCAAAAGGCGCAGGCTGCCGAAATAGCGCGCGCCGGGGCGCACGGTGCGGTAGAGGCGCGGCACGGTTTCTAGGTTGTGGTTGAACACGTGCGGTTTGGCGGCGGTGACCTGGGGGATGGCGCTCTCGTGGCGGCGGAAGTCGGGCGTGAGGATTTCGATGGTGGTTTCGGGTGCGCGCTCGCGGATGGCGGCGATGCAGGCGGCCCAGTGGCCGGCGCCGCCATCGGGTAAATCATCTCTATCGACACTGGTGATGACCATGTGCTTGAGGCCGAGTTCGGCGGCCATTTGGGCGAGGCTTTGCGGCTCGTGCGGGTTGACCTCGTTCGGTTTGCCCGTTTTGATGTTGCAAAACGCGCAGCCGCGCGTGCAGGTGTCGCCCAGAATCATCACGGTAAGGTGGCCGCTGGCCCAGCAGTCGCCGATGTTCGGGCAGGCGGCTTCTTCGCACACGGTGTGCAGTTTTTTGCTGCGGACGTTTTCCACCAATTCAAAATACTTGGGGCTGGTGGGCGCTTTGACGCGCAGCCACTCGGGCTTGCCGGACATGTGGGCGATGCCGCCTTCGGGCTTTTCCAGACGACCCACGCCGCTGATGCGTTTTTCGCTCAGGCGGGCGCGGACGCTGGCGCGGTAATCAGCCCCCTCCTCGTTCGGCGGGGGGGCGCTATCCCCTTTGGTGCGGGTGTAGGCGGCGAAGGCGGCTTTGGGGGCATCGGGGACGTTCGCGTAGCCCAGTTCGGCCACGCCCTCGGTGGGGATGCCCGCGGCGGCGAGTTCCTCGCGGACGCTGGCGCGGTCTTCGCTGTGGGTGATTTGGATTTTCATGGGGCAGCATTCTGTGTTGGCGGTAGCGGAGGCAGGCCTGCTTTGGCTCGTTCTAACATTTCTTTCGCCCGATTTACCCTTTCATCCATTATTTCCTTTTGGGCTTGGATATCGGGCGGGAGCAACGCAGGGCCCTTAATCCAAGCGGTGCCACCTACCAAAAAACCTACAACAATTGGAGATGTTATGTAGCTTAACGCAAACAATTTGCCATAAAAACGCTGGCTGGGCTTAAGATGATTGGCACTGCGCCAAAGCCCAACACCGATAACGAACGAAGCCACAAAAATTGCAAACGCCAATATCCAGTGATGAATACCAGGCTGCGGAACGGGTATTGAAAACGCGAAGAAAATTCCACTTTCCAACGGCAGCGCGAGAGACAAAAAAATCCATCTATACGATATTTTGCCTTGCCACACATGGCTTAAAAACACGCGAGGTGATTTCGGTATGACTTCGTTTTTCTTTTTTTCAAAGTCGAAGAAATGGAAATGATTAAACATTGGACATACGGCTTTTTGCTAGGCGTTCAGCGTGCGGCCTTCGGCGTTGAGGACGGCTTCGCCGATCATTTCGGAGAGGGTGGGGTGCGGCAGGCAGGCGTGGAGGAAGTCTTCCTCGACGGCTTCCATGCTGCGGCCGAGCACGAAGGTGGTGATCATCTCCGTGGCTTCCGCGCCGATGATGTGCGCGCCGAGCAGGGCGCCGGTGGATTCATCAAACACCACCTTCACCATGCCGGTGGGTTCGCCCATGGCGAGCGCCTTGCCGTTGGCCTGATAGTTAAAGCGGCCGACCTTCACCTTGTGGCCTGCGGCAATGGCTGCGGCTTCGGTGAAGCCGGTGCTGGCAACTTGGGGGGTGCAATAGGTGCAGCCGGGGATGTTGGCATAGTCCATCGGGTGCGGTTTGGGGCCTTTGCCGGCGGTGTGCGCGATGTGTTCGGCCGCGATGACGCCTTCGTGGCTGGCGACGTGGGCGAGCCATGGGGCGCCCGCGACATCGCCAATGGCGTAGATGTGCGGGGTGGCGGTTTGGTAGAATTCGTTGACATCGATCGCGCCCTTTTCCACCACCACGCCGCCGGTGGCTTTGCCACTGTGGCCCATCTGGGGCGCGGGGAGATTGAGGCCTTCGGTGTTGCCAACCACGCCGATGGCCAAAATGGCGCGGCTGAAGGTTGCGGGTTGGCCGTTGATCTCGGCGCTCACGCCCGTTTTGGTGGCGGTGAGGTTGGCCACCTTGGCGTTGGTGAGCACCTGCATGCCCTCCTTTTCCAGCGCTTTGTGGAGCTGAGCGGAGATTTCTTCATCTTCGGCCGGGACGATGCGGGTTTGGGCTTCGGCGAGGGTGACTTTGCAGCCCAAGGCGGCGTAGAAGCTGGCGAACTCGACCCCGATGGCGCCGCCGCCGATGATGAGCAGGCTTGCGGGCAATTCGGCGGGCACCATGGCCTCGCGCGCTGTCCAGATGTGCTTGCCGTCGGCTTCAAGCACGCCTTTGATTTGCTTGGCGCGGGCGCCGGTGGCGATGATGGCGTGGGCAAAGGCAACGGTTGTTGGTTGTTGGTTGTTGGTTGTTAGAATTTCGAGGGTGTTGGGGCCTTGGAAGCGGGCTTCGCCTTTGAGGACTTCGATTTTGTTTTTCTTCATCAGGAAGCCGATGCCTTTGGAGAGCTGGGCGGCGACATCGCGCGAGCGGCTGATGATTTTGGCGAAGTCGAGCCCCTCGTCTTTCACCTTCAGGCCGAAATCGGCCGCGTGGGCAATGGCGCGTTTGAGCTCGGCGGCTTTGAGGAGCGCCTTGGTGGGGATGCAGCCCCAGTTGAGGCAGACGCCGCCGAGTTCGGCGCGTTCGATGATGGCGACTTTCAGGCCGAGTTGGGAGGCGCGAATGGCGGCGATGTAGCCTCCCGGCCCTGAACCTATTACTACGAGGTCAAATGTTTGCATGAGATGTCTCCTAAACGATCAGGGATACGGGGTTTTCGAGGTTGGTGCGGATGGCGGCGAGGAGTTCGGCCCCGAGGGCGCCGTCGATCACGCGGTGGTCTACGCTGAGGGTGAGCGTGAGGAGGTTTTGTTTATCGGCGGCGCCGACGGCCAGAATGGCGGCTTGGGGCGGGTTGATGATGGCGCTGAATTCGTCGATGCCATACATGCCAAGGTTGGAAATGCTGAAGCTGCCGCCGGTGTATTGCTCGGGCTTCAACTGGTTGGCGCGCGCGGCGGCGGCGAGTTGCTTCATCTCGGTGCTGAGAGTGGCGAGGGATTTTTGGTCGGCGTTGGTGACGATGGGGGTGATGAGCCCGCCTTCGATGGCCACGGCCACGCTGATATCGACATTGCCAAAGCGCACGATGGTGTCGGCATTCCACGCCGCGTTGGCGGCGGGATATTGCGCCAAGGCGAGGCCGCTGGCTTTGATGATGAGGTCGTTCACGCTCACTTTCACCTTTTGGCCTTGGGCTTCGTAGTGGGCGTTCAGCTGCTTGCGGAGTTCCAGCGCTTGGGACATATCGGCGCGCATTTTGAGGTAGAAATGCGGCACGGTTTGCTTACTTTGCGTAAGGCGCGCGGCGATGGCTTTGCGCATGGGCGTGAGCTTTTCGGCGGTATCGGGCAGGCGGCGCACGATGGTGGCCCCTCCTCCGCGCGGTGCGTTGGCCAGATCGGCCGCCACGACGCGGCCGCGGGGGCCGCTGCCGGGGATGCGGGAGATATCGAGCCCTTGCTGGGCGGCGAGGCGTTTGGCCAGGGGAGATGCCATCTGGCGTGTTGATGGTTGTTGGTTGATGGTTGTTGGTATGACGGGCTGCGGTGCCATGATGACCGGAATTACTGGCGCCGATTGGGAGGCGGTTTCGAGGACAGGAGCGACTGGGGCGGCGGCGGCGGGGGCTTTTTTGCCTTCGGGGACGTAGCCGGCGGGGACCTCTTCGCCCTTCTTCTTCATCACCGCGATGGGGGCGCCCACGGGTAAATCTTCACCCGGTTGAGCGACAAAGCTATGGATAATGCCGTCTTCGGATGCCTCGACCTCCATGGTGGCCTTGTCGGTTTCCACCTCGGCGACCACATCGCCGGCGCGGAGGGTATCGCCGGGGCTTTTGAGCCATTTGGCGAGGCGGCCTTCTGTCATCGTGGGGGACAATTGGGGCATAAGGAGCGGGGTTGGCATAGGACGGACTGCTTGTTGGTTAATACATTGTGAACGTTAAAAAAAGCGCACCCACATGGTGAGTGCATAGATGGGCCAATAGGTGAGCGCCACGGCCACCACAAACACCCGCGCCGACCAGCAGGCCAGCGGTGAAGATTGCGCGGCGCAGCGCCAGACGCTCACCAGGTGCCAGGCATAAAACGTGAGCCAAAAGCCATACATCACAAGGACGGCGTAGCCGGAGACGAGGGTCATCAGCGGGTCTTGCTCGGTGAGGCGGAGCATGGCGTAGTTGCCGAGAACGGGCACGGAGATGAGCGTAAACACCAGCCCTACCAAGGTGCCCACGCCCATCCCCCACACCCAAAAGGCGCCCCAGAGTGGCATTTCGCCGCGCCAGTAGGCGTGCAGGTAGGTGCTGATGGGATCGGCCGCCAAGGGTTTTGTGGCGGGTTTGGGTGGTGTTTTTTTGGTGGGCATCGTGGATTCTAGCGCGCGTTTTTGACGAGGGCGGTGACTTCGGTCACGATATCTTCGACTTGAGGCACGCACTTGGTTTCAAGATTCTTGGCGTAGGGCAACGGCACGGGCAGTTGGCTTAAGCGCAGCACGGGGGCGTCGAGTTCGTCCCACGCGTGGTCGCTAATTGTCGCGATGATTTCGGCGCCCACGCCCGCGGCGGCCCAGGTTTCTTCCAGCACCACGGCGCGGTGGGTTTTGCTGACGCTGGCCTTAATGGCCTCGACATCGAGCGGGCGGAGGGAGCGCAAGTCGACCACCTCGGCGTTGATGCCCTGTTTGGCCAGTTCTTCGGCGGCGGCGAGCGCTTTGACCGTCATCATCGAGTAGGCGAAAATGCTGACATCTTGCCCCGCGCGCGCCACGTGGGCCTTGCCGATGGGGGTGATGTAGTCGCCCTCGGGGACCTCGCCCATGTGGCCATACAGCACCTCGTGTTCCAGCACCACGACGGGGCTGTTATCGCGGATGGCGGCCTTGAGCAGGCCTTTGGCATCGGCCGCGTTTGACGGTGCCACCACCTTGAGGCCGGGGATGTTCATATACCAGCTGGCGAAATCTTGGCTGTGCTGGGCGGCGACGTGGGCCGCCACGCCGTTGAGGCCGCGGAACACGATGGGGCACCCCACCTTGCCGCCCGACATATACAGCGTTTTGGCGGCGCTGTTCAGGATGTGGTCGGTCGCTAGCAGGGCGAAGTTCCAGGTCATATACTCGACAATCGGGCGTAAACCCGCCATCCCCGCGCCTACCGCAATGCCGGTGAAGCCGAGTTCGGCGATGGGCGTATCAATCACGCGTTTATCGCCAAACTCCTGCACCATGCCTTGGCTGCATTTGTAGGCGCCTTGGTAGTCGGCCACTTCTTCGCCGATGAGGAAGACGCGTTTGTCGGCGCGCATCTCTTCGGACATGGCATCGCGGATGGCTTCGCGGACGGTTTGTTGGGGCATGGGGTTACTTTCTTTTCACGGTAACGCTGATGGTGGCGGGTTTAGGCATGTGTGGTTCTCTCAAGATTGCCGGAACCGTGAGAGTTGTTTCTTTTGAGGGCGACATTTCATGCCAATGAGCCCCTAAATCTTCCCATGATGCGTTAAGCGATTCAATAAGCTCAATTTTATTGGCACGAGACGCACCTTTTAGGCGTTTTTCTTCCTGAATCGCTAACGGCATGGTTTCGAAGTATTTATACCAGACAAGCATTGTCATATTGTATCGCGTTGAAAAAACGCCGCCTTTTCCGTGACGGTGTTCCCAATCGCGCCGAAAAAGGTTGTTGGTTACGCCAAGATACAACGCATTGCGCTTACGGTTGGTGCGTAAATAAACGGCGGGTTGGCGTTCCATGGTGGCTTCGCCTTACCCGATTGCTTCGTCGGTTTGATAGGTGTGGCTGGCTTGATGCATGGGCTCTCCTCGCAATGACGGTGATGGGGTGGGCTGTTCCATAGGTGGCTTCGCCTTACCCGATTG
>CANHVX010000034.1 GCA_947464215.1 Pseudomonadaceae bacterium
ACCCAGCGGCCAAAACTCTTTCAGAACACGCGGTCTTTGAACCTGAAATGGGTGTGGCGGGCTACATGCAGGGGGTGGTGGCCGAACTGCGGCAAGACCCTGCGGCCGCCAAACGGGGCTATTTGGCTGCCTTGGGGGATGACCCGGAAAACGTAACGCTGCGCAAGCGAGCGCTCGACTATGCCCTGGTTGAGGGTGATATAGATACAGCCTTGCGGTTGTCAAAAACCTTGCCGGCAGACGAGCAGGTGTTTTTGGCGCGCTTGCTGCGCATTGCCGAAGCCCAGGCCAATGGCCGCCCGGATGAGGCGGAAGCATTTCTAAAACCGTTGGTTGCTCAGGCTGCTAAATTGGGTGTCGTGCAAGGGCTCAAAGCCTATATTGGCTACAGCAAGGGGCAGAAGGTGGAAAAGATGGTGGCCCAGTGGCAGCCCCATGCGTCGGCGTTTCAAGATGCCCAGCGCGACTACCATATGGCGCGGCTGTGGCTGAAAGCGGGCGATACCGAACAAGGGCTTAAGACGCTAGAATCTGCGGTGGCTCAAAACCCAAGCGCTTTAGTGTCCACGCAGCTGCTACTCGATATGTATGTGCGGGCCGGGGCACTTACCTCGGCCACCCAGGTGCAACAACGGTTTGCCGAGGTGAACAGCGGCTTGGCACCGGCGTTGGTATGGAATGAGAGTCCGCCGCCCTTTGCGTCTACGGCAACCGAAGATATGGCGGTTATCATGGGCGATTTTGCCCTTTTGTTGTGGGCGGAAGGCGCGTTGCAGCCCGCCCAGCAGATGCTGAATATCGCAATATGGCTGCTTGAGAAAACGCAAAAAGCCGATGCGGCCGATATCAACCTGAACATATTTTACCGCAGTGTCGTGCAGGAAAAATTGGGGAATCTGGCCGATGCCGAAGCCGGGTATCAGCGTGTCGCAGCCCATGCGCCCGGGGGGTTGGCGTTGGTGGCGCAGGTGCGGGCGGCCGAAGTGGCCTATCAGCGTGGCCAGCATAAACAGGCTTTGTCAGACGTTAAAGTATTGGCACGCCAAAACCCCGAGCAGCTCATGGTCCAGCAAAGCCTGGCACAAATGGCTCACGCGGAAGAGCAGTTTCCCTTGGCGGTGGAAGCCTATACGCGTATTTTGGCAGCCATTCCTGTGTCGCAGACAGAGCGGCGGGCGGTGATATTGTATGGGCGTGGCTCGGCGTATGAACGGCTCAGAAAAGGTGCGGAGGCCGAACAGGATTTGCTGGCGTCCCTGCGCCTGAATCCGGCCAATCCGCAGGCCTTGAATTACCTGGGATACATGTGGGTCGACCAGAATAAAAACCTGGGCGCGGCCTATGTGTTGTTAAAACGTGCCCACCTGTTGGCACCCAATGATGGCGCCATTACCGACAGTGTCGGCTGGGCGTATTTCCGCAAGGGTGACTACAAAACAGCGGTGGCATATCTGGAAAGGGCCGCCGAGCAGGAACCGGGCACCCCCGAAATTCTCGACCATCTGGCCGACACCTATGCTCAGTTGGGGAATGTGGCAGAAGCCAAAAAATTATGGAAACGGGCGCTCGACCTCGCGGCGCAGGGTGCCATTGTGCCCTCCCCCAATCTGGTTCCCGCGATACGTAAAAAACTTAATCAGTATTAGGCGCGGGCGCCCGTTTGCGCGCGGGGCGCACGTCCACCTGGATGATAGCGCGGCGGGCCTCGTCAGCGGCACATAAGGTTGCATGGTCTTCGGCCGTCAACAGCCGATGAGACAAGCCCTCGTCCGCAGTCATGCCTTTGGGGAGCCGCGCCATAAGGGGCGCCGCGTGGAGGGTTAATTGGTAGGCGTGGTCCAAGGCTCCCAGGCCGGGCACATCGGCCGCGGGGTGGAAGATGAGCGCGCTCAGGTCATCACGCAGGGCACCGTCAGGCGCCAGCACATCATTCACCACCGCGTCATGCTGGGCGTCGGTAGGGGGCGCAAAACGGGCGCCAAACGGGAAGAGCACAACACGCAGCACGGTGGCCACCAACCGGTTGGGCAGGTTGGCCAGAATACCAAGCAACGCCTGCTCAATCGTATGGGCGCTGAGGGTGAGCGTCCAGTTGACCGTCGCCACGTGGTGCGCCGGGTTTCCGGCATCGTGGGCATGTTTCAAGGTGGCACTGGCCATCATCAGGTGGGCCAGGGCGTCGGCATAGCGCCCGCTTAAATACTCTTTACGTTTCAGGCTACCACCCAGCGTAATCAGGCCCGCGTCCGCCAGCAGGGCAAAGGCGGCACTCAGGCGGTTTAGCGCGCGGTAATGGCGGGCAAACGGGGTGCGGGCGGGGCGCTTGGCACCGCGTCCACCAGTCCATGCAAGGGTTGTGGCACGTATAAACGTGCGGAAAAGATATCCCACATGCCCCATAAAGGCGCGCTCAAAGGCGGCCGCATCACGGGCTTGCAGCGCGCGCACCTCATCTTGCACATAGGGGTGGCAACGTATGGCACCTTGCCCAAACACGATAAGGCTGCGGGTAAGAATATTCGCACCCTCCACGGTTATCCCAATCGGGATACTCGCATAAGGCCGTGCAAAGATATTGCGGGGGCCTTGGATAATCGCGGCACCGGCAAAAATATCCATCGCATCGTTCAGGGCCAGCCGCATGCCTTCGGTCAGATAGGCTTTGGCAATGGCCGAAAGCACGCTGGGGTGGGCGCCATCGTCCACGGCGCCGGCGGTAAGGCGCTGGGTGGCGGTCATGGTGTAGGTGTGGGCGGTCAGGCGGGCAAGGCGCTCGCGTATGCCCTCAAACTTCCCAATGGGCAGGCCAAATTGCTTCCGCACCACCGTATAGGCGCTGCTGGCGCGCACGGCCAACTGGGCCGCCCCTACCGAAAGGCTGGGCAGAGAAATTCCGCGCCCAGCAGCCAGCGCTTCCATCAGCATGCGCCAGCCTTGGCCGGCGTAGGCGGCGCCACCAATCAAATAATCCAGCGGGATAAATACACCTTCGCCCGAAAGAGGCCCGTTCATGAAGCCAACACCCATCGGGTCGTGGCGGTCACCAATCTTAAGCCCAGGGGTGTCGCGGGGTAAAAGGGCGAGGGTAATGCCGGGGGCCACACCTTTGCCCAGCACGTTATCGGGGTCACGCAGCTGGAAGGCCAAACCCACCACAGTGGCAACAGGCGCCAGCGTAATGTAACGTTTGGCAAACGTAAGGCGCACGCCCAGCACCTTTTTGCCCCCGAAGGTGCCCTGCATCACCACACCAAAACTCTGGCCCGAGGCGGCATCGCTCCCGGCCTCAGGCTCGGTCAAACCAAAGCAGGGGATATCCCGCCCATCGGCCAAGCGGGGCAAGTAATGTTGTTGTTGGGCGGGGGTGCCGTAGCGCAGCAGCAGCTCGCCGGGCCCGAGGCTGTTGGGCACCATCACGGTTACGGCGGCGGCCACACTTTTGCTGGCAATTTTTGTCACCACGGCGGCATGGGCCGCCGCCGAAAAGCCTAAACCGCCATAGTCAACGGGGATAATCATCCCCAAAAATTTATGCGCTTTTATGTAGTCCCATACCGCCGGGGGCAGGTCTTGGTCGCGGGCGATCTGCCAGTCATCCAGCATGGCGCATAACGTATTCACCGGCCCATCTAAAAAGGCGCGTTCGGCCGCGGTGAGGGGTTTAACAGAAAAATCCAGCAGACGCGTAAAATCGGGCGCGCCCCGGAAGAGCTCGGCCTCAAACCACGTGGTTCCAGCTTCCAGAGCAATGCGCTCGGTGTCGCCAATACTGGGCAGGGTGCGGCCCACCAACCGCATCAGGGGGCGTGTCAGCAGGGTATGGCGCAGGCGTGTAAGCATGGGCGTGGTCTCCGGTTTTTGCGCATTCTTATGGGGTGGCGGCGCCATACCGCACCGCAAAATGGGCTGACAAACAGCTAAAATGTTAATTTCGCAAAGGTTTTCCTGTTTTCAGCAGGTGGCGGATACGCGCCCGCGTGCCGGCTGTTGCGGTAAGGGTAAGGAAGGCGTCGCGTTCCAGAAGCAGCAGGTCTTCTTCATGCAGCGCCGGCGCGGTAATGTCGGTGGCGCCTCCGCTCAACACGCGGGCCAATTGGCGGCCCACCACGTTGTCGTGGAGGGTGGCAAGGCCTTTGAGGGTAAAGTCCTTTAAAGCCAGTCCCAGGGCAGTGGCAGCGGTGGGGCCGGGCAGGGGATAGGTGTGGGGTGTGGGCGGGGTAAAATTTTTGGCCAGCTCCAGCACGCGGGCTTTGGCAGAAGCCAGCACGCGGTCGGGGTTCATCACCACCGTGTCGGTGGGCAGCAAAAAGCCCAGGTCACGCGCCTCATGGGCGCTGGTGGCCACTTTGGCGGTGGCAATCGCTTCAAAGGTTTTAGCAATCGGGGGTAGCGGGCCACGGGGCCCTTTGGCGGCAAGGGCACGCCCCAGCAGCTCTTTGCAGCCGCCCCACCCGGGGATAATCCCCACACCAGCCTCCACCAAACCAATGTAGGTTTCCGCGCTGGCCACCACGGCATGGCCGTGCAACACAATTTCCGCACCTCCGCCCAAAGCCATCCCTTGGGGGGCTACGACGGTGGGGAAGGAACCATGCTTCATCGCCATCACGCTGCGCTGCCCATACCAGAGCACCAGCCGTATAAGCGGCTGCAAGCGCAGGGTCGCCAACACATCCAGCATCAGCAGGTTGGCACCCACACTAAAGTTGGGGCCGTCGTTATAAATCACCAGGCCTTTAAAACCGCGGCGCGGCAGTTCGCGGCGGGCGCGGTTCAGCAAGTGCAAATTCAGCGGGTCAAGCGTGTTCATTTTGCTGGTAAACTCAAATACCGCAATGCCGTGCCCTGCATCCCATACACGGGCGGAAGGGTTGCGCATCATTGGCTGCGCACCACGTTTCAGGTCATCCAAACGTAGCACGCCTTCCGCTATGGGAATGGGCGCGTAGGTGCCGTCCAACGTCATCATCTGGCGTTGGGCACCATGGAGACGGTAAAGGGGGCGCCCGGCGGCGGCGCGCAGAATGGCGGGCACGGGCAAACCGAGCTTGTCTACGTGTTCGGCAAACCAGGCGGTGCCCAGCTCATCAATCAGCTCTAGGGGGCCACGGCCCCAGTTGTAGCCAAGGCGCATGCCGGCATCAATATCGGCAATGCTGTCAGCAATCTCACCCACCAGATGGGCGGCATAAGCCAGCGTGGCCGAAAGCACGGCATCGGCATAGCGCCCGGCATCGCTGGGGTGGCTTATCAGCACGCGCAAACGGTCACCGCGGGCAGCGCGCTTGGCGGCCACGACCGCAGCCACTTTGGCGCGGGTGGCAGGGGTATAAGCACCCGTAGTTAGGTCGCGCACCAGCTTGGTTTTGTCGGGGCCAAGGGCATAAAATCCACCTTTGCCTTTGCGGCCGGTGTAGCCGTCGGCAATCATCTGGGTCAGCAGCGCGGGGGCAGGCCCAAGGGTATGGAAGGCATCGCTCTGCGGCAGAGTGTTTTGCATGGAAGAAAGCACGTGCGGCATGAGGTCAAGGCCCACCAAATCCACCAAACCAAACACACCGGTGGCGGGCACATGGGCGGGCTTGCCCAGCACGGCGTCGGCGGTTTCCACATCAACACCACGGGCAATGGCCTGCGTAATCGCCGCATGCAGCCAGAACGTTCCAATCCGGTTGGCAATAAACCCGGGGGTGTCTTTGGCCACCACCACGGTTTTGCCCAGCACATGGTCGGCGGTAAAATCAATGGTCGCAACCACCTCAGGCAGCGTGTCAGCCCCAGCCACGCGCTCAAACAAGCGCATGTAGCGCGGCGGGTTAAAGAAGTGCGTAATCAGGAAATGTCGGCGCAACGCAAGCGGCATCTCCGCCGTCAGCTGGCCAAGCGGGATAGTGCTCGTGTTGCTGCTCACAATAGTGCGGGGGCCGCGCAGGGTGGCCAGCTGGGCATACAGGTCACGCTTGGCGTCCAGCTTTTCAATAATAGCCTCAATCACCCAGTCGGCTTTGGCAGCCTCGGGCAAATCGTCCCGAATATTGCCGGGTGTAATACGGGCGGCAAAGCGGGGGTGCATCAGCGGCGCAGGGTTGGTTTTTAGTAACTTGGCAAGGGCCGCGCGCGCGATGCTGCTGGGGTCGGCCGCGTCTGGGCCAACGCGGTCAAGCAGGGTTACTTCAAGGCCCGCATTGGCACAGTGGGCGGCAATACCCGCCCCCATCACGCCGGCACCAATTACGGTTACGCGGCGTATGGCATAAGGTTTGGGGTTTGCCATGGGTTAGGCTCCGCGTTCCAGCAGGGTGGCAATGCCTTGCCCGCCGCCAATGCATTGGGTGGCCAGTGCGTAGCGGCCGTTCGTCACATGCAGCAGGCTGGCGGCTTTTCCCACAAGGCGGGCGCCGGTGGCACCCAGCGGGTGGCCAAGGGCTAAGGCGCCACCGTGCAGGTTTACTTTGCTGTCATCCAAATTCAAATCGCGCGCCACGGCCAGGGCCTGGGCGGCAAAGGCTTCGTTGCTTTCCACCACGTCAATTTCGGCCATACGCACGCCGGCACGCTCCATGGCTTTTATGCTGGCACCAATGGGCCCTAGGCCCATGGTTTCCGGCGCACAGCCACTTACCGCAAAGGCGCGTATGGTGGCTAAAATAGGTAAGTTATGCTGTTCGGCAAACGCACGGCTGGTCACCAGCACGGCGCTGGCACCATCTGTCAGGGGAGAGCTGGTGCCAGCCGTAATCGTCCCTTTGGCATCAAACGCGGGCTTTAGTGTCGCCAGGGTCGCTGTGGTGGTTTCGGGGCGGATACACCCGTCTTGGTCAACCACCTCGCCATCGGGCCGAACGATGGGAACAATTTCGGCAACCAGCGCCGCCTGAGCACGCGCCAGCGCCGCCTTCCGATGGCTTTCTACCGCAAACTGCTCTTGGGCTTCGCGGCTTATTTTGTAAAGTTTCGCAATATTTTCAGCAGTTTCGCCCATGCCCATATAGGCGCCGGGAATATCTTTGTCTAACAGTGGGTTAGGCATAGGGTTAAAGCCCCCAAGCGGGATACGGCTCATGCTTTCCACACCAGCACACACAAAAACATCGCCCATTCCGGCACTTATGGCACCGGCGGCATCATGCACCGCCTGCATGGAAGACCCACAAAACCGGTTGATGGTCACGCCCGCAATCCCTTTGGATAAACCGGCCAATAAAACAACCAAACGGGCAAGGTTAAAACCTTGTTCGCCTTCAGGAAATGCGCACCCAAGCTTCACATCTTCAATCAACGCAGGCTTTATCTTGGCCCGCTTAATCAAGTCCTTAATCACTTGGGCGGCCAAATCATCAGGGCGCACGGTGGCCAGTAAACCTTTGTTGGCCAAGGTAAAGGGGCTGCGGGCATAACCCACAATCACGGCGTCGCGTGGAGTATTTTTCGCTTTGTGGTTCATGAGTTTAGCCTTTCACGTGTGTGCGTGCCATGGCGCGCAATGGTTTTTTGTCAATTTTTCCAACCAACGTTTTGGGCAGAGCATCTAAAACGGTGATATCCGCCAGTTTTTCCAATGGGTTGAGGTGAGTATCTGCATAGGTCTGCAAAGCCTTCAGCACAGAAGGCTCGGGGGTGCGAAGGCTCACAAAGGCGGTTGGCATCTCGCCCTTATGGGGGTGGGGGATAGCCACAACTGCCACCTCGGCCACAGCGGGGTGGCGGGCCAAAATCTCTTCCACGTGGCGGGGGAACACTTTGTAACCGTTCACAAAAATAACGTCTTTGAGGCGATCTGTTACAAACAGAAAACCGTGGCGGTCAAAGTGGCCCACATCGCCGGTGCGCATCCAGCCGTTATGCATCAGGGCGTTTGTGGCGGCGGGGCGGCGCCAGTAGCGGGCCATGGTTTGGGGGCCTTGCAACCATATTTCCCCATCCGCTCCGGCGGGTAAAACCTTCGTTGGGTTATCAATGGCGCGTATGCTCACGGCGGTGCCGGGTAAGGGCAGCCCCACACTGCCGGCGGGGGCGGTGCCGGTGTGGGGGCCACAGGCAACCACGGGGCTTGCTTCTGTTAAACCATAGCCTTCCACCACGGTGGCACCACTCAGGGCTTCAAAGCGTTGTTTAACTACGACAGGCAAGGGGGCCCCACCTGAAATACAAAACCGCAAGCTTTTCAGTGAGTATCTGCGTGTCAGGGGGCTGTTCGCCAAAGCGTTGAAGAGCGCAGGCACCCCAGGCAACAAGGTTGCGCGTGTGCGTTCAACCCGTTTCAGCAGGTTCTTCAAATGGAATTGCGGCAACAGATGAAGGGTTGCCCCCGTGTTAACCCCCATGAGCAAAATAGCAGTCAGCGCAAATACATGGAAGAGAGGTAAAACCGCCACCATCACATCGCCGTGCGGGTGGGGTTTGCCAAGCCAAGCGGTCACTTGGGCGGTGTTGGCCAGGAGGCTCCCGTGCGTAAGAACAGCTGCTTTGGGGGTGCCGGTGGTGCCGCCGGTATATTGCAGCACAGCCGCATGGCGGAGGGTGCGGCGGTGGCGTTGCAAGGGGCGTTCTGCCCGGGCCAAAAAGTGGGCCCAGGCCATGGTGCCGTGCGGCAGCCGATACACGCGCAGAGAAGCTTTGAGAACGTAAAAACCCAAGCGGGTTACAAGGGGCATAAAGGTGGCAAGGTCCACCGCAATCACATGGCGCACGCGGGTGCCGCGGCGGGCCTGCATCAGTTTGCTCCACACGGGTTCAAGGGCAAGGCCGAACACATGGGTGGCGCCGCTGTCAGCCAGCATATGGTGAAGCTCGTCGGCGCTGTAAAGCGGGTTGAGGTTCACCACCACCCCGCCCGCCTTCAGCACGCCAAAAAAAGCCGCCACATAGGCGGGGCAGTTCGGTAAACAGAGGGCCACACGGTCGCCAGGTTTCAGGCGGAAAGCTTGCAACGCGCGGGCCACGGTCTCGGCAAGGTTATGCACCTCGGCATAGGTCCAGCTGCGGCCCATAAAACCAAGGGCGGTGCGGGTGGGCCAGCGCTGCACGGCGTGGTCAAGCAGGGCATCCAAACGTGGGGCGGTGGGCACCACATGGTGGGGCACGTCGGCGGGGTAGGCCTTTAGCCAAGGCTGCGTAAGGTTAGACATCGGGCGCCTCCTGTAAAAAACTGTGGATATAACTCCAGCTCTGGGCACGGTTGTGGGCCACAATGCCGTGGCCTTGCGCGGGCAACATCACCAGGCGGTAGTGCCGAGATGCTTTTGCAAAG
>CANHVX010000035.1 GCA_947464215.1 Pseudomonadaceae bacterium
GCTCGAGGATGTTCAGGCCATCGATATAGTTAAAGCCGTGGGGGTAGGTGTGCTGGCCGTAGTGCGCCTTTGCCACCTCTTCCCCGCCCAACACCAGCTTCAAGCCGGGCTTCATCTGCATGGGGATGTAGCCTTCGGACTTGGCAAAGTCGGCATGGGCCTTGAGGTGCAGCGGCTCGCCGTGCACGGGAATGACGTATTTCGGCTTCAGGAGCTGATACATCCGCTGAATTTCCAACCGGCTGCCGTGGCCTGAGACGTGGATGAGGTTGTCGTTCAGCTCGGAAATGACGTTCACGTTCAGGGCGCTGAGGCCGTTGATAACGTTGAGGATAGCGCGCTCGTTGCCGGGAATCATCCGGCTGCTGAGGATGACGGTGTCGTGCGCTTTCAGCTTCAGGCCACGGACATCGGCGCCCTGGCTGAGGCGTGTGAGGCTGCTGCCCCCCTCGCCTTGCGTGCCGCTGGCAAACACGAACACCTTGCCATCGGGCAGGCCGGCGGCCTCTTCGGCGTCTATCACCATGTTGTTGAGTTCCTTCGGCCAGTAGCCCAATTGCTTGGAATGGCTGACGAATTTATTGATGGTGCGGCCCAAAAAGCAAACTTTGCGGCCGTTTTCGGCGGCGACCTTGGCCACCGCAAACGTGCGCCCAAAATGGCTGGCAAAAGCGGCAAAGAACAGGCGGCCTTTGGTTTCTTGCACCAGTTTTGTCAGGTGCTCGAGCACGGGCTTTTCGCTGCCGGAGTCGGTCTGCTTCAGGATATTGGTGCTATCGCCAAACACGGCCAGCACGCCCTCGCGGCCGATTTCGGCCAGGCGGGCGTCATCGGTTTTTTGGCCAAACGGGGCGTGGTCGTCGAATTTGTAATCTCCGGTGTGCACCACGGTGCCGTGCGGCGTGCGAATAGCGAGCGCAAAACTTTCAGGAACCGAATGGCTTACGGGCACATATTCAACTGAAAACGGACCTGCCTGATACGGTTCGCGCACGGTGACGGTACGAATCTGGTTGGCGGCGGGTTTGATGCCCAGCTCTTGCAGCTTGCCCTGGATGACCATGGCGGCCAGAGGGCTCGCAAAGACGGGCGCGCCCGCAAAGTCATCCCACAGGTAGCCTACGGCGCCGATGTGGTCTTCGTGGGCGTGGGTGATGAATATCCCTTTGATTTGCTTAGCGTGCTCGCGCAGGAAGCGGGTGTCGGGCACGATGACATCGACGCCGGGGGTGGTGTCGTCGGGGAAGGACACCCCGGCATCGACCACGATGTATTGGCCATCGCATTCATACACCATCATGTTGGTGCCGATGTGGCCGACGCCGCCCAATGCTAGGGCAGCCAATTGTTTGGTTTTACTCATGTTAAACACCTCATTCACCCTTGCTGGCCTTACCTGTGCCAACCGCGCGGGTGTTGCGTTTCCGGTGCCGATTGATAGGGGGTGGTGCGGACCTAAGCCCTTGCTTGGGCTATGATTTCTCCGCTGTGGATGACATGCACCGTGCCGTCATCCGCCACCAGTTCGAGGTGCCCGCTGTGATTAAGGCCGCGGGCCGTGCCGGTAAGCTCTTGGTTGCCTTGGGATTTCCAGCTGACGCGCTGACCTATCGTGTGGCAATGGCGGGCGTAGTTATGATGGAACGGAGCCCAGCCGTATTTGCTATATAGTTGAAGATTATAAAAAAGGCAAGCGCCGAGGTGGCTCATCCAAAAGGGAGGCTCGGCCGCCGCCGCCAGCGGCGCCAGACCGGCACCCGGCAGGGCTGACGTGGCACCCGTGGCCGCCTGTGGGCCCTGCTCGCGCTCTTCGGGGGCGTGCTCGGCCCACAAAAAGCCGCCGACAAAGGATTCGGGCACGCCGGCCGCCGGGCGCGAGAGATTCAGCCCCACGCCCACCAGCATGGCCGGGGGACCGTGCCGCGTGGGCGCCGTTTGGCAGAGAATACCCGCCAGCTTTTTGGGGCCTGTGGCGGTGTGCAGCAGAATATCGTTGGGCCACTTGATGGCCACCGGCGCCTGCGCCCACAGCTGCCGAATGGCCGTGTGCAACGCCAACGCCACCACCAACGGCACATGCGGCCCCCACGCCTGCCCCGCCTGCGGATGGGCGATATAGGTGACCGCCAAACTGTGCGGCCAGGCAAAGGTTTGCCACACCCGCCCCAAACGCCCCCGCCCCGCCGTTTGCAGCTTGGCCGCCACCCCGCGCGTGGTGGTATCGGACTCGGCCACGCGCACCGCGGCTTCATCCATGGTGCTGGTGGTGCTGGGCAGGAGACTATACATCTGAGGCGAGTGTAGAGCGGCATGGGCGTTGTGGAAAGGCTTTGCCCAGGCTTTCTTCGCCCCTCTACGCACAACGGCCCCCCTAGGGGGGCCGTGGCGGGTGCGCGGAGATTAGTATTCTCCGCGCACCGCGATTTCGCGGAGGACGCGGCGCGCCAGGCGGCGCACCTCGTCATCCGCTAAGTGGCGGAACTGGTCCGCGAGGACCAGTTCCAGGTCGCCGCCGTAGGCGGCGGCGGCGTTGGCCGCGCGCAGGGCGCGGCCGAAAGTTGATGTCGCCGTCACGATGACGGCGACGCGGGAAACGGCACGATTGCGCATGGATGGCCTCCTTGGTGCGCGTTGCGGTATATATGTATACATTGTGGCGCAAGGGTGGGGCTGACAGGGGGGGATGGGGGCTGCGCTGCGCGGTTGATGGTTGGGAGATTCGGATTATCGGATTATCGGGTTATCGGGTTATCGGGGGCTGCGTTGTTTGGTGGGTGGTTTGCTCGGGATTGCCGCGCTGTGCTTGCCATGACCCAGAAAACCCAGCCTTGCGGCTGGGTTCTTTGAAGGGACGAACGTGGAGGCGCTTAGTGCGCGACGGCTTTAGCGGCCTTGGCCGGGGCCTTCGACACCACCCGCGTTAACCACGCGGGCCATTCTTCGCTCGGCCACACACAGGTGTGGCCGTCGGGGCCCTCGGCATCGTAGATGAGGGCTAGCTTGCCCTCATCGGGGAAGCGGAAGACGTGGACTTCCGCCACGGGGACGCTGCCGTGCAGCGGGATGAAGGCGGGGAACCCTTTGAGGCACTGGCCCCCGTATTGGCCGCAGGCGATGACGAAGGCGTTCACCATCTCGGCATGGGTGGTGGGGCGGCCCGGCGCGTGCTGGGCCAGGAATACCTTGAGTGCTTGGGTATGATACATTTTTTACTCCACTCCAAAAAAGGACACATAGATATGACACCCTTGGTGTTGCCCTTGGGATAGGGTGGTGGGGCGGGTTTTACAAGGGGGGAATGGTTGTTAGGTGTTTTTTGGGGGGGATTCGGGTTATCGGTTATGGGGTTATCGGGGAATTGGGCTTCGGGGACCCGATTGCTTCGTCGGTTTGGCGTGGGGGGCTTCGGTTATTGATGGTCCCGGCCAGAGTTTACCCCGGTGACGACCGGGGCCGGGATGACGCCTCGCAATGACGGTTTCCCCCCCCCTTGGGGGCTTCGGGGGGTGGTTTTGGTTAGCGCGGAGGGGTGAGCGGTTGGCGCTCTATGTAATACTTATACCAAAGGGCCAGGTTGAGCAGATACCAGATGTGTTGGCCGCGCTGCTGGCGGAACAGCTTTTCCACCGCCTGCGGGCTGAGATAACCCGTTTTTTTGGCAAACGCCATGAGCACCGTGTGCGCATAGGGGCCATAGGTTCGCATCACCCAGCTGTTGAGCGGCAAGCCCAGGCCCTGCTTCTTGCGGTGCAAAATGTGCTGCGGCACCACCCCCTCCAACATGCTTTTCAGCAGATACTTCTTGCGGCCACCCGGTGCGCGCAGGCTTTCAGGCGTGTTTAACATGGCCGCGATAAGGACATGGTCGAGCAGTGGCACGCGCAATTCCAGCGCCGTGGCCATGGTGGTTTTATCGGCCCGCATGAGCAGCTGCTCGGGCAGGCGCAGGTGTAACTCTAGCCAGGTGCACCAATTCCAGAACCCGCGCTGGGCCTTGGGTTTGGTGGCAAAGGTGGCCGCCAAGGGGCCGATGACTTCGTAGCTGCTGCGGCCCTTGAACTGCTGCATATTGCGGCCCAGCAGGCGTTGCTTTTCGGCGTGCGTGAAGGCCTCGGCCCCGCCCCAGAACAGCGGTTGGCCCCAGGCGGCGCGGCGCAGATATTCGACATAAAACTTATGCCCGAAACCCAGCCCCACCAGCGTGTAATAAGCCGCCTTTTTGAACCAGCGCGGCACCGGGAGGCGGTTCCAGCGTTCCAGGCGCGAGAACTTCAGCCAGTCGTCGTAGCCGATAAAGACCTCATCGCCCCCTTCCCCCCCCTGGCACACCTTCAGCCCCGCCTTGGTGGCGGCTTTGGCCAGCATGTGGATGGGCAGGGCGGCAGGGTCGGCCACGGGCTCGTCCATCATGGGGATAAACTGCGGCAGGAGGTTGAGGAAATCGGCTTCGGTGACGCGCACGGTGGTGTGAATGCTGCCGACATTGCGCGCCATATCCTCGGCGAATGGGGTTTCATCGGGCCAGTCGGGGTAGGTGGCATCGGGCCCGATAGCAAACGTTTGCAGCTTGCCCTTACTGGTATGTCCGCCCACCAAGGCGGCGACGCCGGAACTATCGACCCCGCCCGATAAAAACACGCCGACCGGCACATCGGCCGCCTCTTGGCGCAATTTCACGCTCTGGCGCAGGATGGGTTCCAGATGTTCCAGCCACTCGGTTTCGGTTTTGGGCATGGTGTTGGCGTTTGCGTAGTCGGCCGCGGCGTCGAGAGCGTCCCAATACTTATGCGTGGTGATGGTGCCATCGGGCGTGATTTCGGCCCAGTGCGCGGCGGGAAGTTTGGCCACGCCCGCAAACAGTGTGCGCGGCGGCGGCACCATAAGAAAGCTTAAGTAATGGAACAGCGCCGTTTCATCGACCGCGCGGGGGATGCCCGTTTCCAGCAGCGCCTTGATTTCGGACGCAAACCACACCTGCCCCTCGGGCGTGGTGGTGTAGTAGAGCGGCTTCTCGCCGGCTCTGTCGCGGGCCAAAAACAGTTTGCCCAGGGAGGCGTCATACAGCGCAAAGGCAAACATACCGCGCAAATATGGCAGGCAGCCGGGCATCCCCCACTGGCGGTAGGCCATGAGGATGGTTTCGGTATCGGAGTGGCTGGTTTGCCAGCCCGACACGCCCAAGCCTTCCAGCGTGGTGCGCAGGGCCGCGTGGTTGTAAATCTCGCCGTTGAAGACGAGCGATATCAGGCCATCGCGGCTGACCATGGGCTGATTGGCGGCGGTGGACAAATCGATAATGCTTAAGCGCCGGTGGCCCATACCCACCCGCGAACCGCCCTTGCCCTGCGATGGCGCGAGCCAATTGGCCCCGCCATCGGGCCCGCGATGAGCTAAAGCATCGCGCACACGCGTGAGCGTGTCGGGGTCTATCGCCGGGCTTCCGGCCAGGGCAAGGGCTCCGCAAATTCCGCACATGCCCCTACTCTACCCCAAAACCATGCCGTGCGGGCAGCGTTTTTTATGCTATGAGGCGCGCGGGTGCCACTTCCTCGTGCGCACGGACGCCAAGCGCCGGCGTGGACTTGACCATCGCCAAAAAATTCGGGCGTTCGCCGGTGCCAAAGGGTTCCATAACCAACGTTTGCCACCACACCCATGCCCACGCCGCCGGCGCCCGCGCCACCACCCGCGCCACCTGCGCCCAGGCCCGCTTGTGCCACAGGGGCATCAACGTTTCGTATTGGACCGTTAACCACCCCCGAAACAACAACACCGGCCACCACACCCCGCCCATGTGCGCCACATCCTTTACATAACGCGGCAGGAAGCTTTCGCGCTCGGCCAGGCGGGCCATAGTGCGGCTGGTAAGGCCGGTGCTGCTTAAGCGATAATACGCCGTGGGCACCGGCGAAATATAGAAAAACCCACGCGATGTGCTGGCTAGAATGGCGTGCCAGCATTCCCAATCGAGTGCGTAGCGGTGCTGGGAATCGAATCCGCCGGCGCGTATAAGGGCCTCGCGCCAGACCAACACGGTAAGAATACCAATAAAGCCGCGATAAAAATAGTGCGTCCGGGGGCCCCACAGATGGTGCCCGCCATTCCAGCACTCTCGGCGTGAGGCAATGGTTGCACAATTTTGCAGCACGGGCTTTTTATCGGGCCCGATGGCATAAAAATTGCTGGCCACAAAGGTTGCCCCGCTGCGCACCAAATCTTCCACGCTGCGCTGGAGGTGGGTGGGCGCCCACCAATCGTCGGCGTCGAGAAAGGCCAGCATATCGGCCTGGGCGGCCAAAATGCCCCGATTACGCGCCGCGCCGACGCCTGCATTGACGGGATTCACCAACACCTTGATGGGAATTTCGCAATAGGTGGCGCTGGCAGCCAGATTTTCCAGCAATTCGCGCATTTCGGGGTTTGTGGAGGCGTCGTCGACCACGACAATCTCATCGGGTTGGCGCGTTTGGGTGACGACGCTGTCGAGTGTCCGCAACAATGTTTCTGCGCCATTGAAGACGGGGATGATGACGGCGAGCGTTTGCTGCGGCATAGTTAAAACCATAAACACAAGGAGACCCCCATGACCAGCCCCACATACCCCCTAATAGTTGAGATTTACACAAAGGATTACTGCCCCTATTGCACAAAAGCCAAAATGCTATTTAACCAATTGAAAATAAACTACACAGAAATTGATATGACATTAGACCCCGAGGCTATGGCCACGTTGCAAGCCCGCCGCCCCGGCGCCCGCACCGTGCCGCAGATATTTATCGGCAACCAACCGATTGGCGGCTGCGACGACCTTTATGCCCTGCATGAACGCGGCGAACTTCTGCCGCTGTTAGCCCCTACAACGTAAGCTGCGCCAGATACCGCGTGGCCGTGCGCTGCCCGGTGAGCTTCCACAGCCCCCCCGACACGCTATACCGCAGCCCCTGCACGCCCTTTAACTTCAGCCCGGCGGCGTGCGCCAATTCTGCCAACTGGGCGGGCGTGTGGAAGGTGCGCCAGCCCCGGCTGCCCCATGGCGTGCGGTGATACACCAGGCCACTGAGCAGCACATGATAGACCCACGCGCGCGGTATACGCGAAATGTGCCCCACGATAATTACCCCGCCCTCGGCCAACAACTGCCGCAGCACCCACATGAGTTTGCCTATACTGTGTTGCGTTTCAAAGACATCGAGCACCAAAATGATATCATACCGCGTTGTTTGCGCCAGCAATGCCGACGCCTCGGCCCGCGCAAACGTAATGGGCGCCCCAAAGGCCTCGGCCGCCGCGCGCGCCTGTGCCAGCGCCGTGACGTCGCTGTCTATCGCCGTTATCTCGGCCCCTGACAGCGCCAAAAACTGCGCGACTGTGGCGGTGCCGCAGCCGACATCGAGCAGTTTTTTGCCAAACAATGGCGCCGGATTGTCTTCCCGCACGCCAAAATGCTGCTGCGCGGCCCGCAAAATGTAATTCTGCCGCAGCTGCGTGTAGGCCGTATAAACCCCCTGTTTGGGCGGCGGGCGGCGCAGCGTGGCCGCAATCTGGCGCAGCGTTTGCCACGATTTGAGGCCGCGCGGCGCCTTTGCCACAGGCTTTGCCACCGACTTTGACACACGCGTTTTGTGAGGAGACATGGCGCCATTCTGCCCCGCCAGCACCACCCTTGCAACATAAACACGCACGCCACCTGCATAAAGCCCTTGCCAAGCTGTGAAAAATGCGCCACAAGCAACCCCAGAACAGGCCCCGCAATGGCCTGAAAACGGCAGACATGGGGGCAAAACCCCCAAAAACACAAAGGATTACAAATACATGGTACGCGTTGATGTGTTCGGCAACGATGTAGAACAAGCCCTGCGCCGCTTGAAAAAGCTGATGAACCGCGAAGGTATCTTCCGCGAACTGCGCCAGCGCCGCTACAACGAAAAGCCCTTTGAAAAGCGCGCCCGCCTGCTGCGTGAAGGCGTCCGCCGCACCAAAAAGAACGACAGCAAGCGTAACTGGGAACTTTAAGTTCTGGTTATTCGATATTGAAAAGCCGCTCCTTTCGGAGCGGCTTTTCTTTTTCGTGGGTTAGATTTCTAGTTAGGGCGTGGGGCCCTTAGGGTCCTCCTTGGGCTTGTCCTTGGAATCTTCCTTGGGCTTGCCCTTGGGGTCTTCCTTGGGCTTGTCCAAAGATTTTTTGGTAGGCAGCTTGGGATAGGCTTCGCCGGTCGCTTTGACCAGCCGCATTGCGGCGCCTACGTTGGCCGTTGCGGCCTCGTAGGCAGGAGTTATTTCCGTCACCTCCTTGACATACAAACGCTTCAGCTCGTCACGCTGTTTTACCGCCTCCTCCCATTGGCTTTTATAGTAGTCTTTTTCTGCGTTAATTTCCCTTTTTTCTCGAAGAAGCCTTTGGTGATTCCTCTCGCAAATTTCGAAATATGCGGCCAGAGCGGCTGTATACTCTGTTTGCTTGAGTGACGTCCATGTTGCTTCAAGGAAAACGCTATTGTTTGGGTAACCTGCTGCTGTCAGCCCTTCCTTGATTCGCCTGACAACGGTTTTGTCGGTTTCCTTCCAGCCGTCGATTTCGGCCTGAGAGGCTGAGGGCCGCTTGGCCACCGCACGTCCGGCCGCGTAGCCGGCGGCGAATCCGGCCTTTTTCATCGCCCAGTAGACGATGAAAAGGAGTAACACGAGGCCGGCCAGCTGCCAGACCAGCGGCGTGGCCGCGATGGCTTGGCGAACCAGGCCGAAGACGTCTTCGATGGTATACATGGCA
>CANHVX010000036.1 GCA_947464215.1 Pseudomonadaceae bacterium
AGGATTCGAACCTGTGGCCCCTACCGTGTGAAGGTAGTGCTCTACCGCTGAGCTAACTGCCCGGCATATTTTATATGTCCAGTTTCCAAATGGTTAGCGGTGAAAAGCGGCGGCGTCAAGGGTGTTTTTCGGAAAAAAGGATTTATATTTAAGCGTATGAAATATTTATATAATATAACCCCGTAACTGGAACGCAAGACAAACATCTTGCTCCCTAGAGCAGATATGTTAGCCTTATCGCCAACGTGTATGTGTCATGCAACATACGAAATTAATTATAAAAAAGAGAGGGAATTCAAATGTTTCGTGCACTGATTCTAACGTTGGGCGCCGCAGTTGGGTTGGCAGGAACGGCCTATGCCGAGGCCACATACACACGTGGCAGTGTCATTCCGGCAGATATTAAAATGACGGATCAGACTGGAAAAGAACACACTTTTGCCGAATTTCGTGGAAAACCAGTTGTCTTGGAATGGACAAACTACGGGTGCCCGTTTGTGAGAAAATTCTACGATGCCGGCGCGATGCAGAAGCAGCAGGCGGAAACGGTTGCAAAAGGGGTGGTGTGGCTGTCTGTGATATCGAGTGCAGAGGGCAAAGAGGGATATTTGGCTCCGAAAGAGGCCGCAGCAGCTGTGGCGAAACAAGGGTTTAAAGGTACGGCAGTGATGTTGGACCCGACAGGCAGTTTGGGGAAAGCATTTGGGGCAACTAACACGCCAACAATGGCGGTTTTAGATGAAACGGGTAAGCTGCAATACTTTGGCGCTATTGATAGTATTCCAAGCTTTAATGCAGCAGATATTGGCGGCGCCACAAATTATGTAGCGGCAGCTGTAGAAGAAATTCTGGCTGGCAAACCTGTAACGGTTGCACAAACAAAACCTTATGGATGCTCGGTAAAATACTAGGCAACAGAATATAAGAACGCCTCCCCTTGGGGAGGCTTTTTTGTTAACGTTGAGGCATGGAAGCTTTATGGTTGCTGATAGGGATGGTTATGGGTGCATCGATGGGTGCTGGATGCATGTGGTGGTTGGCGAAAGTTCGGCTAAAAGGGTCTCAAGAAAGCCAACAACAAACCGAAACACGCCTGCGCGAAGCATTTGCAGCGCTGGCCAGTGAAGCATTGCACGCCAACACCCAACATATGCTTACGTTGGCACAGGAAAAATTGCAGCAGCAACAGCAGGTAGGGGAGGGCGTTTTCTCGCAAAAAAGCCAACAGGTTAGCCAAACGTTGGGCGCGCTGAAAGAGCAGCTGAGCGAGAAGTTGGGGGTGGTGAGTGCACGCCTCGAGCAACTGGAAAAAGAGCGTGCCCAACAATACACCAGCTTAGATACGCGCCTGAGTGAGGCGGGAAAAGTGATCGGTACATTGCAGATAACAGCCGGTAGCCTGCGCGAAGTATTGGCAAATAGCCGTGCCCGTGGGCAGTGGGGCGAACGCATGGCCGCGGATGTGTTGCGTTTGGCAGGGATGCAGGAGGGTATCAACTTTTATGCGCAAAGCACCCTAAACGATGGTAGCCGGCCCGATTTTACATTCCCGCTGCCAAGCGGGCGGGTGTTGCATATGGATGTGAAATTTCCGCTTGATGGATATATGGCGGCGATGAATGCCCCCGAGGGTTTGGAGAAAGAACAAGCCAAACGCAATTTTTTACAAACCACGCGGGGGCATATCAAAACCACGTCAGAACGCAGTTATCGGCAACAACCCGATGCGCTGGATTATGTCTTGGTCTTTATTCCGAACGAGCAGATTTATGCATATCTTTTTGAATTTGATCATACGTTGCTGGAATATGCCATGCAAAGAAAAGTCATTCTGTGCAGCCCCACCACCTTACTGGCGGTGTTGGCGCTGGTCAGACAGGCGGAAGAGGCCTTCCGCATCGACCAAAAATATGCCGACCTTGCGAAGCATTTTGCGAGTTTTTCCCAGCAGTGGCGTTTGTTCAGCGAATCGCATGACGATGTGAAGAAGGCGTTTGATAAAGTGGCACGCAGCTTCGACGATTTGGTGGGCAAGCGCACGAATTTGCTGGATAAATCCGTTGATCGGTTATTGGCAAACCAGCGCCCACAGGCCGAAACATCTCTGTTACCGACAGGTTTGTTGGAAAACAGCGAGGCAGTGGCGCAATCTTAAAGATCCGCACGTGTAAACCGTGCAGGTGAAGGGGCGAGGGTGGGGGGCTGTGAAGGCCTGCGCGGTAAAGGTAAGCTCTGGATGCCGGGGGGATGTGCATAACAGGTCATGCCTACAAGAGCCGCTGTTGCCCATGGAGCGAAGCGTCGTCCCCAATATCCGCAGATGTCGTTGCTAAAGCCGAGATAGATGGAGTGATGGCAATGCCAACCCGCGGCATGCAGCCACCTGCGCCACTGGCGGCCCGAACATGCAGACCAGCTGGTATCGGGGAAGCCAAGCAGACCCGATCGGGGCCGCAGAATGATAAGAGGTGCACCGGCATCAAGGTGATGAAACAGTTGGGTGAGCAACGTAGGGGGGTGATAATCAGGGTGCGCTGTGCCAATCAATACAATCCCGGCGTAGGTTGCAGAACGCCCCATGGGGGCACCGAACGTTAACGTTTCAAGAAGGCAAGATGATGGAAAAACAGACATATCAGGTGGGGGAAGCGTCTCGTGCGCCCCGATAACAAGCAGCCGCCCCTGGTGGGGAAAGAGAGAGGTAGCCTCGGCAATGTGTGTCCACAGAACACGTGAAAGGGCATCGCGTGGCCTGAGTGATGAGCGAGGATTCATAGAAAGAGTTTAGCATGGTGCGGCGCACCGCCAAGGGCTTGCAAGAAGAAGACATTCGGGTATGGTGAACAGCATGTTGCATGTCACCATGCTTGATTTTCATCCCCAAACTCCTACATATCTGTTGGTGTGTGCCCACACATGGCACCGCACGGTGCTAGACCCCGTGAACCCTCGGCTGGTAAAAGAGCGCCTGGGGGCCGATAAATTAGACCTGATTTTACTGACGACAGCCACCGAGCAGACCTTGGCTGCTGCGGAATGGCTGCACCATCATACAGGGGCTCCTATTTTGGCGGGCGAAACGCTGCGCGAGACCGGGCTGCCGGTTGCGCGGTATTTAGAAAACGGGACAATTGTGGGCTTGGGGCCGTTGGCCCAAACCATCACGCTGCCAGAAGGGGGCATTACATGCTATGCCATGGGCGCTGAAAACGTGGTGTTTACAGGCCCGTTGTTTGCCACCGGGGTGGCGCGGCATAAGGCGAATACGGCCGCGATGGCGGCTTTGGCGCTGCTACCCGAAGAGACGCATGTGTGCGGCGGAGGGGCCCATAATCTGCCGCTCAAAGAGCTGTTGGTGGCTGTGTCAGCAAGCTAAACCATGAGGCCATAGCTTGAAAGCAAAGGGGGCCTATGCCCCCTCTAGCATGTGTATGGGGGTTTAGCGTTGAATGGTCAAAGCAATCCCCATTCCGCCCCCAATGCACAATGTGGCCAATCCGCGCTTGGCATCGCGCTTGGCCATCTCGTGCAGCAGGGTGACCAGCACACGGGCGCCGCTGGCACCAATCGGGTGGCCAAGGGCAATAGCGCCACCATTCACGTTAGTAATATCTTCCGGTAAACCAAGGTCTTGGATGACAGCCAAAGCCTGGGCGGCAAAAGCCTCATTGGCTTCAACCAGATCGAGGTGGCTAACATTCCACCCCGCGGCTTCAAGAGCTTTGCGCGTAGCCGGGATAGGCCCTGTGCCCATGAGTGAAGGTTCAACACCCGCCACGGCATGGCTGATAACCGTGCCCAAAATGGGGGCGCCTATGGCGTCGGCTTCGGCGCGCGTGGTGAGAACCAGCGCCGCAGCACCGTCATTGATGCCACTGGCATTACCGGCGGTAACCGTGCCCTCTTTGGCAAAAGCGGGGCGGAGTTTGGCGAGCGTCTCAAGAGGGCTCAGGCGGGGGTATTCATCCGTGCTAAAGGGCAGGGGGTCGCCTTTTTTCTGCGGAATGAGAACGGGAGTGATCTCGTCGGCAAAGCGGTTGGCTTTGAGGGCCACATCGGCGCGGCGTTGGCTTTCAAAGGCGTAAGCGTCTTGGGCCGCGCGGCTAATCCCAAATTTTGCGGCCACATTTTCGGCGGTAATGCCCATGTGGGTGTCGCCAAAACAATCCCATAGCCCATCGGTGATCATCGTATCCACCATTTTGGCGTCACCCATTTTAACGCCATCACGCAGGCGCAGGGCGTGGGGCGATTGGCTCATATTTTCCTGTCCACCGGCAACATAGCAGCCTTTGCCGTCGGCTTTCAGCGCTGCGGCAGCAAGCGCTACACTTTGCAAACCACTGCCGCATACACGGTTGATGGTGATGGCGGGTGTAGAGATGGGCAGCCCGGCATTCAGGGCGGCTTGGCGGGCCGGGTTTTGGCCATTGGCGGCCGTGAGAACCTGCCCCATGATCACATCACGCACGTTCTCGGGGCGCACCTTGGCCCGAAGTAAAGCCTGCTTGATGACGGTGGCACCCAGCTGCGCGGCGCTTAAGGCCGCAAGGCTGCCCTGAAAGCTACCAATAGCGGTGCGGGTGGCAGCAACAATCACAACATCATGGGCAGAGGCAGAAAACGAGGACATAACCGAATCTTTCTTGTTAAAATGTGGGTGCATCCTGCCACAACATGAAGAGAGCACACAATAAAAATACCTTCGACCCAAGCAGGCCTACCCGTGTGCAAAAAAGAGAGAAAAAATCAGTAGCGGTCGTTGATAAGAGGGGTGGGCTTGGGGTCATTGGCGCGTCGGTTATGGGGGACAGGCCGAAAATAGCGGTTATAGATCAGCATCCACAAGCATGCATGCGTTGCCACCAAGGTAGCCAGCATGATGCCAATAAACATGGGGTCACGGTTCACAAACACGGCATAAAGCACATAGGTTATGGTCTGCAAACCCCAAAGTATCCACGTGCTAAGGGGGACATTACGGCTGCCCGTGTTATCTTTCCATAAGGCCCAGAATTGGGGGAGGTAGGCCGCAATACCCACAGCGCCGGCAAGGCCGTAGGCGGTTGTGAGAAGCGATTGCCAATCCATAAAACCAATCTACCTGTGTTTAAGCCAATTGCCCAGAGGGGTGTAGAGTTGTTCGGCCGCCCTACGCCCGCACACCAGCCCAACATGGCCTGCTTGGGCCATATGAACCTGGAGGCTTCCCGTGGCTTGCCCGATGAAGGGCAAGCTGCACGCGGTGGGCACCAGAACATCATTCTGGGTAATGGCAACCCAGAGGGGAATACGCAGGGTTTTGGGGGTAATCGCGGTGCCTCCTACCTGCCAATTCCCCTTCAGGGTGCGGTTGTCGGCATACCAGTCAAACAGCATTTCGCGGGCGATGGGTGCGTCGAGGGCAAGGCCATCAGCAAGCCAATCTTCCAAAGCCGTCAGGTAGGCAAGGCGCTGGGGGTCTGTTTCTTTGCCATAGGCGATGATGCGCCGGATGGGGCCCCAGGGGTCGAGCATCCAGAAGTAATGGGCCAGAACCGAGGGAGGCAACACAGATTGGCTGGCGAGCCAGGGCTCAAGTATGGTGCGGCCGTGGTGCATGTGGGTGGCGCTGGCGGTTGGGGAAAAATCCCAGGGCATCGCGGCCAGCGCCAAGCGGCCAACAATGTCGGGCCCAAGCCGCACCGCGGCTGCCAAAGCCAACAGGCCGCCCATACAATACCCAAAGGCGGCAACGGGGCCATAAAGGCCGGCGGCATGCCGCAACAAGGGCTCCAGGTGCGCGGAGATGATGGTCTCGAGCGTAAGGGGAGAGGCGGGTTCGCCCCAATCCATCAGCAGCACACGGTAGCCTTGGGCTATCAGGGCCTCTACCAGGCTGTGGCCAGGGTGGAGGTCAAGGATATAACCCCGATTGACCATGCTGGGGATAAGCACCACAGGGGGGCCATCGCCGCCGGCCTCATACAGCGTGGCGCGTCCCGAAGAGCTTAAGGGGGTGTAGCGGCGCTGTTTGGCGGCACGCGGGGCCATACCCAGCCGGGCCACGCCATGTTGAAATTCAAACCAATTGATATCAGAGGGGATGCTGTCCAACTGCGTGTGCAGTTGCCGAAGGGCCTCTTCAACCACGGGCTTTTGGCTGGCGGCCAGCACGGCGGCTGTCATGGCGGCCAAGGGGCGGCTCTGCTCAAGCGGTGTGCGTCCATAGAGGCCCTCATAAGGTTTAAAGGCTTGAGACGATTGCCAGCTCATGCCATGATGTTAGCAAGAATAGATATAAAAACCAAGATTGGGCCGCTCCGTGCAAGCCTCCATTCAGCCCATTATTATTAAAAAGTATGCCAATCGGCGCCTTTATAATACCGAAACAAGCACCTACATCACCCAGGCCGATCTTGCGCTGCTCATCCGCTTGGGCCGTGAGGTCGAGGTGGTCGACGCCAAAACCGGGCAAGACCTCACCCGTCAAACCCTGGCGCAAATCATTCTGGAAGAGGAGGCCAAAGGGGCTTCGGTGCTGCCGGTCAATTTCATGCGCCAACTGATAGGCTTTTACGATAACTCCATGCAGACAATCCTGCCCCATTATCTCGATATGGTGATGGATGTGTTTAAACAGAACCAGCAGCGCATGAAGGATGAAACCAACCGCACGTTGGGCAATTTTAGCCCGTTTGTGCAGCTGGAGGCGATGCAGAATATGCAGCGCCAACAACTCGAGCAGATGCAGCATGTGATGGGGATGTTCAATCCGTTTTTGCGGAATATGCAAAAGTCAGAAAGTCCAACGAACGAGGCCGAAAAAGCGGCGCGCATTGCCGCCCTTGAGGCTGAATTGGCCAAGCTGAAGGCCAAGTAGCTGCGTAGTCCGGGTTAGTAATGAACCTCGTGCGGGTCTAGGCTGCGCCAGAGGTACCATACAGCCACCGAGGCATAGGGGGCCCAGTGGCGGGTTGCCTGGCCTTGAACCTTTGTGGCAAGCGCTTTTTGGCGCGCGGGGCCAACAAGTTGGCTCAGGCCGCGCGGCGCGTAAGCTTTTTCATAGGCATTCAGCAAGCCAAGGTCGCCGAGCGGCAACACATTGGGGCGCTGCAGAGAAAACATCAGAAACATATGGGCGGTCCATACCCCCACCCCCGAGAGTTGGGTCAATTCGGCAATCACGGCATCGTCATCCCAGGTTGGCCACAGCGAGGGGCTGAGGCGCTGGTGGGCAAAGGCCTCGGCAATGCCCATCATGTAGCGTAGTTTTTGCTGGCTTAAGCCGCAGGCCCGCAACGCATCGGCAGGGCAGGCCAACACGCGCTGTGGGTTAAATTCGGGCCCAATAGCCGCCCGAAAACGCCCCCAAATGCTGTCGGCAGCCTTCACCGAGATTTGTTGCCCCACAATCGCCCGCAGCAGGGTTTCGAAGGGCGAGGCATGTGGAGGTTCAAAATGGCGCCGTGGGTAGCGGTCAATCAGCTCCGCCAGAACCGGGTCGCGCTGGGCCAGATGCAGGCAGGCCGCAGGCCAGATGCGGGCATGGTCATCCATGGGCATTTGTGCCAAGCAAGCCGAGGGCCGCCTCAAGGTCGGCGGGCGTATCAACCCCGATCGGTTCGTGGTGTGTCACAATCACGTGGTAATGCAACCCCAGCTCAAGGCCACGCAATTGCTCAAGTTTTTCTATATTTTCAAGGCGTCCTTCACCGCTTTCAATGTAGCGCTTTAAGGCGTCGTAGCGGTATCCATAAAACCCGATGTGCCGCAGCATGGTGGGCGCCCCATGGGGGATAGGGCTGCGCGAGAAGTAGAGGGCACGCCCCTGGCGGGTTGTCACCACTTTCACTTTGGTGGGGTTATTTATGTCGGCGGGGTTGGAAATCTCGTGGGCAAAGGTCACAACGTCAATGGCGGGGTTGGCGGCAAAGGCATCAAGCGTGTGTTGCAACAGCTCGGGTGGAAGCAAAGGCTCGTCGCCTTGGGCATTAATGATAATGTCGGGCTGTGGCACGCCTTGTGCCATCAGGCGCTGCACGCCCTGCCAGATACGCTCCGAGCCATTGGGCAGGGCGGTATCGGTGAGGATCGCGCGGCCCCCATGGGCAAGCACGGTATCGGCAATAATGGCATCGCCGGCGGCCACATACACATCACCCACCTTGGCTTTTTCGGCCTGATGAATAACCCGCACAACCATGGGTAGCCCATGCATATCGGCCAGGGGCTTGTTGGGGAAACGGGTGCTGGCCATGCGGCTTGGGATCATAACCAAGGTGCGAAGAGAGGATGTCATAAGAGACCTTTCGTAACGGGTGGGGGTTAGTTTTTGCGGGTGGCGGTAAAGGTGCCAAAGGCCGTCTGCGCAATAATTTGCACAGGGGTGAGCATGTTGGCGTTTTGTTGAAGTTTAACAATCCATGCCCCTTTGCCAAATTTTCCATTAATATCTTGGGTTTTTAAGGAGACACGCCAAACGGCGGTTGGTATTCCTTGC
>CANHVX010000037.1 GCA_947464215.1 Pseudomonadaceae bacterium
CCCCACATGTTTACCAAACATGCTGCTTGAAGCGGCAACCAGCGCCGTTTTGGCCCCAAAATGCGGCGCCAAAGAGAGCCCGCAAGGTGCCCAAACGGCACCCGTTGCCGCCCCAGCGGCCCCCATTGCCGCTTTGCTGCCGCCCCTGCGGGTGGCCGCTGGCTTACCGCTGATAGAGGCTGCTTTTCATGTGGACAGTGTGGGGGCCCATGCCCTGTTTTTGGCCCTTGATGACCCCCGTTGCCACCTGTCTGCCGTGCCACTTTATGTCAAGGCGCTGACCTACCGACACGCTATGTAAGGTCGTGACATGATTTGTCAATTTACAAATTCGGCTTCGCAGGCGTATAGCTTCTGCCATGAGTCGTTATCCAGTAGTGCGAGTTGTGCGTCGGAGCTACGATTCTTCGGTGGTTTTATATGCCCTGTTTAACGATCTTCTCAATATCCACCATGCCGAGCGTTGGAGTGTGAAAGCCTACGCACGCATGATGGCGTGCCACCCCACCGCCCTGAGCGACGCCTGTGTGGCCGTGTGTGGCCGCACCGCCAAAGAACTGATTGATGCACGGCTTTCTGAGGCCATTAAAGCCCGTTTAATTGCGTCTGAAGATGGATTGACGGTGATTGCTGAAGACTTCTTCTTTACCGACGCATGCAGCTTTGTGCGCTTTTTTAGACGTATGGAACACATAACCCCCGGGCGCTTCCGCCGGCTGGCCCGTTTGAAGCTTGCCGATGAGGTGGCCACCAAAGATGGGGTTGATGAATAAAGCTATGTGCCTCATCGTTTAGCCAGGGCTGCACATGCGCCCAGTCTGCGCTTCCGCTCCTCACATACCCCCCACGTATGCTGCGGTGCGGTTCTCGTCTGATCACATGTTCGCCGTCTGCCTCAACAATGATTCACACAGCTTTAAAGCGTTGTTGGGTGATGTGACGTTGAGCGTGTTCCCTGGTGATTGAGGTGTGATGTTGAAGCCACAAAAAACCCCGCTGCGGCGAGGTTTTTTGTGCGGTGAGGCGGGCCTTAGCTTGCGCGCTTCTTGGCGATATCTTCCGCCACGTTGTTGGGGACGGGATCGTAGTGGTCGAACTCCATGCTGGGGCTGCCGCGGCCTTGCGTCATGCTGCGGAGCGTGGTGACGTAGCCGAACAGGTTGGCCAATGGCACCATCGCGCGCACCAAGGTGCGGCCGTGCACATCTTCGGTGCCCTGAATCATCCCACGGCGGCTGGAGAGGTCTCCAATCACATCGCCCATGCTGTCGGTGGGAGTGGTGACTTCCATCTTCATGATCGGTTCCAGCAGCTGCGGACGGCACTTCTTGGCCGCTTCCTTCACCGCCAGAATCCCGGCCATTTTGAACGCCATTTCGGAGCTATCCACGTCGTGGTAGGAGCCATCGAACAGGGTGGCCTTCACATCGACCACCGGGTAGCCAGCATACATCCCGTTCTTCAGCGCCTCTTCCACGCCTTCTTGGATGGCGGGCACATATTCCTTGGGAACCACACCGCCCACGATGCCGTTCACGAACTCAAACCCCTTGCCGGCCTCGTTCGGCTCGAACTTGATCCAGCAGTGACCAAACTGACCACGGCCCCCGGTTTGCTTGACGTGCTTGCCTTCGCATTCGGCGGCCTGCATGATGGTTTCGCGGTAGGACACCTGCGGCGCGCCGGTGTTCACTTCCACTTCATACGGCTTGCGGCGCAGGATGTCGATTTTCACTTCCAGCTGCAATTCGCCCACCCCGGCCAGAATGGTTTGGCCGGTTTCTTCATCGGTATAAACCCGGAACGAGGGGTCTTCGGCCAGCAATTTGCCCAGCGCGATACCCATCTTTTCTTGGTCGGCCTTGCTTTTGGGTTCGATGCTCATCGCGATAACGGGTTCCATCGCCTTGATGGTTTCCAGAATCACGGGCTTGTTCTCGTTGCAGAGCGTATCGCCGGTGCGGGTATCTTTCAGGCCGATAAGCGCGCCGATGTCGCCGGCACGGATTTCGGTGATTTCTTCGCGCTTGTTGGCGTGCATCTTCACGATACGGCCGATACGCTCGGTGCGGCCACGCACGCTGTTGTAAACCGCGGTGCCGCTGGTGATAACGCCGCTATACACGCGCACAAAGGTGATGGTGCCCACGAAAGGATCGGTCGCGATTTTGAACGCTAAGGCCGACAAGGGTTGGTCGTCGGAGACGGTGAACTGCACCTCGTTGTCGTTTTCATCGAGGCCCTTGAGTTTGGCGGGGTCGATTTCGTTGGGGGCGGGGAAGTAGTCGAGCACGGCATCCAGCAGGGGCTGCACGCCCTTGTTTTTAAAGCTGCTGCCGCACACCACCGGGAACATCTTCATGCTGAGAGTGCCCTTACGGATGCAGGCCTTCAGCGTGGTTTCGTCGGGCTCTTGGCCTTCGAGGTAAGCGTTCATCGCGGCGTCGTCGTATTCGACCGCAGCCTCGACCAGCTCGTTCCGGTATTTGGTGGCTTGGGCCATGTATTCGGCCGGAATCTCGGTTTCATCCCACTTGGCGCCCAGCTCTTCGCCCTTCCAGACCAAGGCCTTCATGCGCACGAGGTCTATCACCCCGGCAAACGCATCTTCCTTGCCGATAGGCAGTTGGATAGGCACCGCGTTGGCGCGCAGGCGCTCGCGGATCATTTCCACCCCGCGCACAAAGTCGGCGCCCAGGCGGTCCATCTTGTTGATATAGCACAGGCGCGGCACACCGTAGTTGCTGGCGTGGCCCCAGTTGGTTTCCGATTGCGGTTCGACGCCCGACACGCTGCAGAAGGTGGCGATAAGACCATCGAGCACGCGCACGCTGCGCTTCACTTCGATGTTGAAGTCGATGTGGCCGGGGGTGTCAATCAGGTTGATGGTGTAGCCCTTCCAGTTGGCCGTGGTGGCCGCGCTGGTGATGGTAATGCCGCGCTCTTGCTCTTGCTCCATCCAGTCCATGGTGGCGGCGCCTTCGTGCACTTCCCCGATTTTGTGCGTGCGGCCGGTGTAATACAAAATACGCTCGGACGTGGTGGTTTTACCGGCATCCACGTGGGCCATAATGCCAATGTTGCGGAATTTTTCGAGCGGTTGGGTGCGGGGCATAGGATTCTCCGGTGCGTGTTGGTTAATGAGCGGGTGTTTAACGGGAATTGGGGCAAAAAGCAACCCCCGCCCCCGCTTTTGGCAGGGGGCGGGGGTGGACTATCCGATGTTGTTTAGAAACTGCCCCTGCCGCGGGCGCGCAGCCACACCATGCCCGCTGCCGCGCCGGCCAAGGCCAGCACGCTTGGCACCAGCGCTTCCAGCGTGAGCTCATCGCCCAGGCCCATATCGGTCATGGTGAGCCAGGCGGCCTCTTGCATTTCGTGAATGCCTTCCATCACAAAATGCAGGCCCATGGCAAACAACAGCGCACTTGTGACCAAAAACACCGGCCGCAAGGGCAAGCGCAGGGCCAATTTACGGATGGAGACATACACCGCCGCCAACACGCACGTGCCAACCCCCAAAGCCGCCATGATGGCGCTGCCCCAGCCCCCCGTTTGGCTGCTGAGTGCCAGCAAAAACAGCACCGTTTCCAGCCCCTCGCGGTAGATGGCCAAGAAGGCCAGCAGCCCCAGCGGCCACACCTTCTCGGTGGCTAAGGCCTTGCCGACCGCGCTTTTGAGATAGGTGGTCCATACGGTAGGATCTTGCCGGTAATACAGCCAGCCGCTGACGTAAAACATCAAGGCGGCGGCCAGGAGCATCAGCACGCCTTCGGCGCCGGCATGAAGTTCCGACGCATGCCAAAACGTGATGGCCGCCCACCCGGTGCCCACACTGGCCGCCAAGGCTGCGCCCGCACCGCCATAGAGCACCGGCAGGCGCTCGGGCGCGCCAAGCTTGACCACATACAGGCACAGGGCGCTGAAAATAAGGATGCTTTCCAGCCCCTCGCGCAGGATCATCACCAGGGCTTGGAGAAAGATGGGATCGGTCAGCAGGGACATAAAGGTTCCTTTCGTAGGCTTTGTGGCGGCAATTTAGGCTTTTGGGCGTGAAATTCAACACTCTTTTTTGTGTGGATTTAATCCCCAAAAACCACAAGCCCCCACGGGGGGGCTTGTGAACTGTGGCTGTGACTACCAGCGGTAGTGGGCGAAGGCGCGGTTGGCCTCGGCCATCTTGTGCACGTCTTCCTTCTTCTTGAAGGCGTTGCCACGGCCGGCGGCGGCGTCCATCAGCTCGTTCGTGAGCTTGTCGGTCATGGTCTTTTCGCTCCGGTTACGGGCGTAATCGACCAGCCAACGGATGGCGAGGGATTGCGCGCGGTCGGCACGCACTTCCATCGGCACCTGATAGGTGGCACCACCCACACGGCGGCTACGCACTTCCATTTCTGGCTTTACGTTGGCAAGCGCGGCGTGGAAGGTTTCCAGTGGGCTTTTCTTGGTTTTGACCTCGATGTTGGCCAGTGCACCATAGACAATCTTCTCGGCGGTGCTCTTTTTACCTTGGAGCATCACTTTGTTCATGAATTTGGTCAGCACGATATCGCCAAACTTTGGGTCTGGCAGGGTAATACGCTTTTCAGCACGACGACGACGCATGTTTTAATCTCCTTACGTGCCTGATTATTTCTTGCCTGCCGCAGCCGCGCCAGCCTTGGGACGCTTGGCCCCATACAAGCTGCGACCTTGCTTACGGTCCTTCACGCCCTGGGTGTCGAGAGCGCCACGGATGATGTGGTAACGCACACCGGGCAAGTCTTTCACACGGCCGCCGCGAATGAGCACCACACTGTGCTCTTGCAGGTTGTGGCCTTCACCAGGAATATAGGCAATGACTTCGTAGCCGCTGGTAAGGCGAACCTTGGCCACTTTACGCAACGCCGAGTTCGGCTTTTTAGGCGTGGTGGTATAGACCCGGGTGCACACGCCGCGCTTTTGCGGGCAGGCCTTCATGGCCGGGGATTTGGTTTTGGCTTTTTGCACCAGGCGCGGTTTACGCACCAGCTGATTGACGGTTGGCATGGGCCATACGGTCCTTTCGGTTGGTTTGACACTTTCTCCCGGTTCCGCCAGCGGGGCGGGGGATACTCCGTTGTTCAGGGGCTCTATGGCGTGGAAAAGGGGGGGATGTCAACCGATTTTGGGGAGTTTTTTGGAATTAACCGTTGTTATTGCACGTTTTCGGGTGTGGTGGGGGTGTTTTCGTGCAGGTGCGCCAGCTCTTCGGCGGTAAACGTGACGCTGGTGCCGGTGGTGTCATCGGTGAGGGTAACGGTGCCTTGCTGGCGAATTTCCGCCAATTCTTCGGGGGGGAGGGCGGCCAGGGCGGCCAGCATGCGCGCGCGGGGGTCGGGCCGGGCCAGCACGGGGGTTTCGGGCGCAAACACGCTGACATCGTCTTCGGCAAACAGGTTGGCCAGCAGGGTTTCAGGTGCGGTTTCGCCCATGATTTCTTCCGGTGTGATGGTGCCGAGCAGCAGTTTCAGGCGCGTCCAGTCGTCGTCGGTCAGGGTTTCGTGCGGCAGGGCTTGCAGCATAAGGGCTGCCGCGTGCCCCGCCAGTGCCCCGTGGCCCGCCCAGACCGCCAAATGGGTGGGCGTTTGCACGCTGCTGGCAAAATATTCTTCCAGGCACCCGGCCGCCGACGGCGCGGTAAGGGGCACAAAAGACTGATAACGGCCATCGGTGCTGCCCGACAGCGCGGCGGCAGGGTTTTCCAGCGTGACCACAAACATGCCGCCTTCTTGTGACGTAAGGCTGCTAAAGGGTGTGCCGCGGGCGGCGGGATTGGCGTAGGCCCGCAGTTCGGTGGTGGGTATGCCCTCGGCCATGCCCCGGTTGGCCTGCGCAAACAGCAGGGCACCCAAGCCCGGGTGCTGGATTTGCAGCCCGACGTTGAGGGTGTGCTTGGTGTCATACGCCAGCAGGGCGGCGGCGGCCAGCAGCTCGGTGAGGGTTTGGGTGCAGGCGGTGTCTTCCGCCAAGCTGGGAATGGCCGTGTTGAGCCCATGCAGCCGCAACAGGCGGCCCCGCACCGGCAGGTGATGGAACTGAAAGGGAAGCAAGAGGTTCATACCCGCGCCTATAGCGTGTTTGGCCGGCCGGGGAAAGGCCTGTGTGCCAAAATGCCACAGGGTGTGACATCGCTTGGTTTAGCCCCCTTGCGCCAGGGCACTGGCCACGGCATGCTCTCTCCATCGGCGCCTTCTCCCCCCCCTTACCCCTCGGCGCCGACCTTTTGACAGCCCCTTCCCCCCCGGAAGGGGTTTTTGTTGGGGAAGGGCTTGCGCACACCCCAAAAATTTGGCACATGCTTCCCCTGGTTGCCGGCGTGGCGGAACTGGTAGACGCGGCGGACTCAAAATCCGCAATCTGAAAGGGTGTGTGGGTTCGATTCCCTCCGCCGGCACCAAATGTGGCCTTCGGTTTGAGATTTGTGGGGCGGCGGGGCTCTCCGCTTTGCTCCGGGTCCCTCCGCCGGCACCAAATGTGGCCTTCGGTTTGAGATTTATGGGGCGGCGGGGCTCTCCGCGTTTAGATTTGGGTTTCTTGGCGTGCATGCATTGATGTCTGGGAGAGGTTTTGATAAGGTCTGATACGTGTTTTTGACTCCTCTCGACATTCCTCCTGTTCCGCGTGTGGTGGCAATTGGCAATTTTGACGGCGTTCATGATGGCCACAAGGCCCTGTTGGCCGTAGCCCGCAAAGCCGCCAGCCTGCGCCGCTTGCCGCTGTGGGTGCTGACCTTTGACCCGCATCCGCGCACCATCCTTGCGCCCGATAAGCCCTTGAACCTGTTGATGACCACGGCGGAAAAAATCGAGGCCCTCCGCGACGCAGGTGTGGATGAGGTGGCCGTTGTGGGCTTTACCCCCACGCTTGCCGCATGGACGCCGGAACGGTTTATACACGATGTGCTGGTGGCGGGGCTGCGTGCCCGCGTGGTAGTGGTGGGCGAAAATTTCCGTTTTGGCCACGCCGCCGCCGGTGATGTGGCCCTGCTGCACGCCCAAGGCGACTTTGCCACCGCGGCCGTGCCCCTGCTGCGCGATGCCCATGGCGTGGTGAGCAGTAGCCGGTTGCGCCATTCCCGCACGCTGTAACGCCAAAACCCACCGTGCTGCTTTCTTTACTTATAAAGAAAGGCACGGTGGGCTAAGGTTTGAACATATCCCATTCTTCTACTCCTCCGGTTGATTTTGCCGTTTTTCTGGTCTTTTGCTTCTCATGTATGTCATTATACACATCGTCGCAAAACCCTGCGAAAACCAACAAAATCATCGCGGATGAGCGAAGACTGGGACATGTTCTTTCTCCGATTCGGTGATTTCAGCGATGTCCGTGGGCTGTGATAACATCGTAGGCCTCGTGTTCGGCGGGTGAGAGAAGGGCGAGAGCTTGGGTTGCCTCGCTTTGGCGGCGCCCTTGTTCCAGAAAATGGCGGAACAAAAGCTCGGCATAGCACACGTAGGCCAACGCTGTGGGGCGTTCGGCGTTGAAGGTGACCAGCGTCAGCAGTGTTTCGGCCGGTTGGCCGGACACGTTGGCCGCTGTAACTGGCCGAAAACAGGCCGGACGTGGTTCAGGTTGCCCTGCGGGGGGCGGATGCGTGGAAACGGCGAGATGGTTCATGCCCGTGACTCCTTTTTTAGAGGGGCAGGTGCTTACTTTTTCATCATGCAAGAAAAACTTGTAAGAGGGAAGGATTTTTGTGTAGGGTGTGGGACTTTTCCACAACCCGCAACCCCGATGTAAGCCCCTGATTTGCCAATGACCGATGTGAACGCCCCCGCCGCCCGTGATTTCAGCGCCACGCTGGCGTTGCCCCATACCGACTTCCCCATGCGCGCCAACCTGCCCGCCCGTGAGCCCGGGTGGGTGCAGCGCTGGCTGGACAACGATGTGTATGGCGCGCTGCTGGCCAAACGCCGTGCCGAAGGGGCGCCGACCTACATTGTGCACCTGGGACCCCCCTATGCCAACGGCAACTTCCACATGGGCCACGTGCTGACCTATGTGCTGAAGGATTTTGTGGTGCGGAGCGCATTTATGGCCGGATACGCCAGCCCCTACGTGCCCGGCTGGGATTGCCACGGCTTGCCGATTGAATGGAAAATTGAACAAGACCTGCGCGCCAAAGGCCAAACCAAACACGATGTGAGTGTGATGGAGCTGCGTGCGCTCTGCCGCGCCTACGCCAACACCTGGATTGGGGTGCAAAAGAGTGAATGGCAGCGCTTTGGTGCCCTTGGTGACTGGGACCGCCCCTACAAGACCATGGACAAAGCCAACGAAGCGGGG
>CANHVX010000038.1 GCA_947464215.1 Pseudomonadaceae bacterium
AATGTGGAAACCATCGCGCAGGTGCCCCCCATCCTCAAGCACCCGCTGGAATGGTGGACCCGCCACGGCCGCGCCAACAACAGCGGCACCAAAATTTTCAGCATCAGCGGCAGCGTGAATAAGCCCTGCAACGTCGAAGCCCCCATGTCCATCACGCTGCGAGAGCTGATAGACGACTACTGCGGCGGCGTTATCGGCGGCTGGGAGAACCTGCAAGCGGTCATCCCTGGCGGCAGCAGCACGCCTATGCTCAACGCCGCGCAATGCAATGAAGCGATTATGGATTTCGACGGCCTCAAAGCGCTCGGCACCGGCCTTGGCACCGCCGCCGTGGTGGTGATGAACAAGCAGGTCGATTTGCTCCGCGTGATGACCCGCATCAGCGCCTTCTACAAACACGAATCCTGCGGCCAATGCACCCCCTGCCGCGAGGGCGTGGGCTGGGTGTATCGCCTGATGGAACGCCTCTCCCACGGCGAGGGCACGCTGGCCGAACTCGACCAGCTCTACGCGCTCACCAAAAAAATCGAAGGCCGCACCATCTGCGCCTTTGCCGATGGCGCCATGTGGCCCGTGCAAGGCACCCTCAAACACTTCCGCAATCTCTTCGAAGAGAAGATTAAAAACCATGCCCACTAACCTGCCCCCGGCACCCGTCATGGCGGCGCAGGCCGCCATCCACGAAAGAAAGATGAAGGGGAACCCCAACCTCACGGCATATCCCTTGCTGTATCAACCCGACGAGCAAAGAGCGTGGGTGTATTTCCTTACCAATCAGATGAACGGAATCTTATATGTCGGGGTCACCAATAACCTCGCCCGTCGGATTTACGAGCATCGTGAAGCCAAAATTTCTGGTTTTACACAGCGCTATGGCCTAAAAATGTTGGTATATTACGAAGGTTATGCATCCATTACTCAGGCTATTGCGCGCGAAAAAGCTATTAAAAATTGGCCTCGCGCGTGGAAAGTAAAACGGGTACTCACCGTAAATCCAAATTGGAATGACCTTTACGGAGGGCTTATCTAATGCCAAGCGCGAGAGCTCTCCGAACCCGTCATGGCGGCGCAGGCCGCCATCCACGAAAAAGATAAGCAAAGCAACCGTCATTCATGACTACCGCCCCCGCCCCCAAACCCGAATTCCCCCCAGCCCCCGAAGGCATGGTGAACATGGTTGTCGATGGCGCGCACATCATCGTGCCCAAAACCTTCACGGTCATGAAGGCCTGCCAACAGGCCGAAAAGGAAATCCCCCACTTTTGCTTCCACGAACGCCTGAGCATCGCGGGCAACTGCCGCATGTGCTTGGTCGAAGTGGTCGGCGCGCCCAAACCTGTGGCCAGCTGCCACTGGCCGGTGGCCGAAGGCATGAAGGTCAACACCCAAAGCGCCATCACCATCGAGGCCCGCAAGGGCACCATGGAGCTCTTGCTCATCAACCACCCGCTCGACTGCCCCATCTGCGACCAAGGCGGCGAATGCGAACTGCAAGACCAAGCCGTGGCCTACGGCTCCGATAGAACGCATTATCACGAGTTCAAACGCGCAGTAGACGATAAAGAGATCGGCAGCAAAATCAAAACGGTGATGACCCGCTGCATCCACTGCACACGCTGCGTGCGCTTTGCGACCGAACTCGCCGGTGTGGAAGAATTCGGCGCCACTGGCCGTGGCGAAAATATGCAAATTGGCACCTATGTCGAGCAGGCGCTGCAAAGCGAACTGGCCGGCAACATGATAGATCTCTGCCCGGTCGGCGCGCTCACCAACAAGCCCTATGCCTACACCGCCCGCCCATGGGAACTGGCGCGCACCAGCAGCACCGATGTGCTCGACGCCACCGGCACGCCGATTCATGTGGATACCCGCGCGGGCAAAGTCATGCGCGTGCTGCCGCAAGACAATGCCGAGATTAATGAAGAATGGCTGACCGACGCCGCCCGCTTCAGCACCGACGCCCTGCACACCAACCGCCTGACAACACCGATGCTCAAAAAGGGCAGGGGCCACGTGCCGTGCTCCTGGCCCGAAGCCTTCGCCGCTCTGCAATCCATCCTTGCCGGTCACACGTCTCTGGAAGGCGCACAACGGGCGTATGCGCGTCACGCAAGCCCCGCAACCGGAGTCGTCATTCCGGTCCCCCCTGTGGGGGGCACCGGAACCCGTGAGGGGGGCGGTAAAGCCGAACATAACGGCACAGCTTCAGCAGCGTTTCAAGACGCACAATTGCCTCACAATGTCCCCCCTGTGGGGGGCACCGGAACCCGCGAGGGGGGCAGTCAAGCCGGAAACATAAGCAAAGCCAACATCACCGGAACCCACGCAGGTATCCTCGGCCGCTTGGAAAGCGCGGAAACCGCCTACGCCTTCCACCAATTCCTCACCCAATGCCTCGGCACGCCCCATGTGGAAAGCCGCCCCGCAGGCCACACGCTCAACGTGCGCCCCACTTTGGGCAGCACTCTGCGCGGGTTCGAAACGGCCACCTCCGTGCTGTTGGTCGGCGCCAACCCCCGCCGCGAAGCGCCGCTGCTGAACCTCCGCCTGCGCCGCATGGCCACCAAGGGCAAGGTGCCCGTCAGCCGTGTGGGGGCCGAGGCCGATCTCACCTATCCCGTCACTCAGTTGGGCGAAGATACCGAAGACCTGATGGGCGCCCTCAAAATGAAGGGCGTGTTGGCCGGCGAACGCCCCGCCATCGTGGTGTCCTCGCACATCCTGCAGCGCCCCGATGCCCACGCCATTCTCACCGCCTGCCAAACAGCGGTCACCAAAGCCGGCGGCACACTGCACATCCTGCCCGCCACTCTGGGCGAGGTCACGGCCTGGGCCGTGGGCGTGGTGCCCGCCGAAGGGGGGATGACCACCGCCGAGATTCTCAAAGCCTGGCAAAAGGGCAAATTGCAAACGCTCTGGCTGCAAGGCGATGATACGGTCTCGGCTGAAGACGTTGCGGGCGGCGAGGGCACACTGGTCTATGTCGGCACGCACCTGTCACCCTTGGCCAAGCACGCCGATATTCTCCTGCCCGCCGCCGCCTGGTCCGAGCAGGCCGGGATGTATATGTCGATGGAGACGCGCGTGGTCGAAACGCAGGCCGCCACACCCCCCCCCTTGCAGGCGAAGGAGACGTGGAAAATCTATCGCGCCCTGTCCGAACATCTGGGCGAAATGCTCCCCTTTAACACGCGGGGTCAGCTGCGCGGCGCGTTAGCGGCACTGGGTGCCACCGGGGCGGCGCTGGGGGCCGTTTCAGCACCGTCCGAGCACCTTCTGGCGCCGCAAAAACTACCCAAAACGGCACCCAGCGCCGCCTCCCGCAAGCCTTTTGCCGAACCCGTAGAGGAATATTATCAAAGGCTTACCTACTTGCAAAACAGCCCCACCATGCACACCATGCAGGCCGAAACCGGCACCGCAAAAATCAAAAAAACGGCATAAAACATGCTCAAAACAGGCATCCCGACAGTCTATTTGCTCGCCTCAGGCAAAAAGGGGTATTTTTATGTCGGTGTCACCAGCGAACTTTTGGCGCGCGTGTATCGCCACAAGCACGAACCCTATAAAAAATCATATGCAAAACAATACAATATAGATAAGTTGGTCTGGTATAGAGAATACGAGTCAATGGCACAGGCCATCGCCGCCGAAAAGCAAATAAAACGGTGGTCACGGGCTAAAAAATATGAACTTATCGAAGAAATAAATCCATCTTGGAACGATTTATATCAAACCATGCTGGGAAACGTAGAAAACAACTCACCACGGTCATCCCGCGGGAGAGGTGGGGCGGAAAATCTCCGATTTTCCGGGGTCCCCACCCTCAGCGCGGGAGAAAAAACAACCACAAAATCGCGTGAAATTCCATGCTAAATCAATATTTTGCGGCGGTGTTCACCCCCGATAACCTCTGGTGGCTCGGCCTCACCCTAGCTGCCATTCTCGCCCTCGCCATTCCCGTCCTCATCGGCATGGCCATGCTCACCTGGTTCGAAAGAAAAGTGTTGGGTTACATGCACTTACGCTATGGTCCAATGTATGTGGGGCCGTTTGGCTTGCTTCAGCCCTTCGCCGATGCCATTAAGCTTATGTTTAAAGAGCCTTTTCTGCCCGAACGCGCCAACATGCTTATGTTCATGTTGGCCCCCCTTATGGTCTTTATTCCGGCCCTTTTAGCGTGGGCGGTTATCCCCTTAGGTCCCGACCCATTCTTTAACAAAAACATGGTGATAGCCGATATAAATCTGGGCGTTCTGTATCTGCTCGCGGTCAGCAGTTTGGGTGTTTATGGCATTTTGCTGGCGGGCTGGTCATCCAACTCCAAATATCCTTTCTTAGGCGCCGTCCGCAGCGGTGCCCAGATGGTCAGCTACGAGGTATCTTTGGGCTTAATTGTGTTATCTGTCATCGTGTTAGCGGGTTCCATGAACCTCACAAAAATCGTGCAAGCGCAAACAGATATGTGGTTTATCATTCCCGCCTTTCCGGCTTTTGTGATGTTCCTTATTTCCATTCTGGCAGAAACCAACCGCCACCCGTTCGATCTCCCCGAGGCCGAAGCCGAACTCGTCGCCGGCTACAATACCGAATATAGTTCAATGCCTTTCGCCCTCTTTTTCCTGGGCGAATACATCGCGATGATCACCATGAGCGCCTTCACCGCCCTGCTGTTTTTAGGGGGCTGGCTACCACCGCTGAACATCTGGCCGCTCACGGCCATTCCCGGAATTTTCTGGTTTGGCATCAAGGTATTGGCTATTTTATTCTTTATGATTTGGGTGCGCGGCACACTCCCTCGCTACCGTTACGACCAACTCATGCGCCTCGGTTGGAAAATTTTCCTCCCCCTCAGCTTAACGTGGCTTATTCTCACAGCAACGGTGGTTAAAATCTGGGGCAATTTGGCGTAAAGTAGACACATATGAATTTTCTGCGCACCCTGAAAAGTTTTCTTCTGCTCGATATGCTGCAAGGCTTCGGCATTACCCTGCGGCAACTTTTTGCCAAAAAATACACACTGTTATATCCCTTCGAGGCCACGCCCATTTCCCCACGTTTCCGTGGTGAACACGCCCTGCGCCGCTACCCCAATGGCGAAGAGCGCTGCATCGCCTGCAAGTTATGCGAAGCGGTGTGCCCCGCCCAAGCCATCACCATCGAGGCCGAACCCCGCCCCGATGGCAGCCGCCGCACCACCCGCTATGATATTGATATGGTGAAATGTATTTACTGTGGCCTGTGCGAGGAAGCCTGCCCGGTCGATGCCATTGTGGAAGGCCCCAACATGGAATTTGCCGCCGAAGACCGCAAATCGCTGCTCTATACCAAAACCAAACTGCTGGAAAACGGCGATAAACTCGAACCTACGCTCGCCGAACGCCTGAAGCGTGACGCGCCTTACCGCTAGGAACACACGATGATCCCCGACCTTCTTTTCCTTCTCTTCGCATCCGGCTTGTTGGCGGGCGCGGCGTTGATTATGTTCGGAAAAAACCCGATGGTGGGTGTGCTGGGCATGCTGCTGGCCTTCCTGAATGCATCCGGGCTTTTCATTCTGCTGGGGGCCGAATTTTTGGGCCTGCTGCTCATCATGGTGTATGTCGGCGCCATCGCGGTTATGTTCCTGTTTGTGCTGATGACGATTGATATAGATTTTGCCACCCTACGCGAGGGCGCGGCGCCGTATCTGCCGCTCGGGTTGCTGGTGGTAGCCTTGCTTGCGGCTCAGTTTATCATGGCCGCCAGCGGGGCTCCGGCGCTTATATCAGCCCCCCACGCGGCGCAGGAACCTCAAAACATCATAGCGTTGGGCCGCATTTTATTCACCCAGTATGGGGTGCCATTCCAAGTGGCTGGGCTGGTGCTGCTCACCGCTATGGTGGGGGCGATTGTGCTTACCCATCGCCCGCGCACGGGGGTGAAGCGCCAATCGGTGGCGGCCCAAGTGCAACGCCAACGTGGCGATGCGCTCACGCTCACCAGCCCGCAAACCGGGCAGGGCACGGGCAAAACGGTAGCCAAGCACTGGGCGCCCAAGCCCGTGGTGCAGAAACCAAGCAAAGGCTAACCTCATGTTTTTTAGCATAACTTTAGCGCATGTGCTCACCCTTTCCAGCCTGGTGTTCTGTATGGGCATCGCGGGCATTGTGCTCAACCGCCGCAATATTATCGCTATTCTTATGTGCCTAGAGCTCATGCTGCTGGCCGTGAACATCAATCTGGTAGGCACCAGCCATTTCCGGGCCGACATTCAAGGCCAGGTGGTCAGCTTCTTTATTCTCACGGTTGCCGCCGCCGAACTGGCCATTGGCCTCGCGATTGTCACACTCTTTTTCCGCAACCGCGGCACTATCGAGATCGACAGCGCGGACCTGATGAAGGGCTAACCCCATGGTGGAAACCACACGCCACAGCATGGTGATAACCACTACCGCCACCCGCGAAGACGCGGCGAAATTGGCACAGGTGGCGCTGGCGATTCGCATGGCGGCGTGTGTGCATATTGAAGCGGTGCAAAGCCATTACTGGTGGGACGGCAAAGTAACCAGCGCCGAGGAATTTCGTTTGGTTTTCAAAACGCGCCGCAGCTTAGCTGGCAAATTGATGGAAACCTTGCGCAACAACCACCCCTACAAAGTTCCGTGCTTGATAGAGACACCCATCATCAGTGGTGCGCCCAGCTATCTTGACTGGATCGATGCCGAGACGCAAAGCTAGCCCCGCATATGGAAAACCTGATAACTCTTGCACTCACCCTGCCATTGCTTGGCGCGTTGGGAGGTGCATTCTTCGGATACCTACTGAAAGGCGCCTGGGCCGACAGAGTGGCCATGGGCTGGACAACCTCGGCGGTGGTTGCCAGCGCGGCGTTAAGCTGGTGGCTGTTTACGGGTTTGGTTGCGGGGCATATCCAACCCCTCAGTTTCGATTGGTTCGTGTGGATGAAGCTCAGCAGTTGGCAGGTGAGTTTTGGGGTGCTGTTTGACCACCTGACGGCAACCATGCTGATTGTGGTCACCACAGTTAGCGCGTGCGTGCATGTCTATTCGGTAGGGTATATGGCGGAAGACCCATCGCGCCGCCGCTTTTTCATTTATTTAAGCCTGTTTACCTTTGCCATGCTGATGCTGGTAAGCGCCCCCAATTTAGTGCAAATGTTCTTGGGCTGGGAAGGGGTGGGGGTGTGCAGTTATCTCCTTATTGGCTTCTGGTATCATAAGGCCAGCGCCAACGCAGCGGCCATCAAAGCGTTTATTGTCAACCGTGTGGCCGATGCCGCCATGCTGCTGGGCCTGTTCACGCTGCTGGCCACGTTTGGCACGCTCACCTATGCCGAATTTCTGCCCCGCGTCGCCGAGCTGGCCACCGACCACCAAACCACGCTCAATATGATAGCCTTATTTATCTTTATTGGCGCCATGGGCAAAAGCGCGCAGTTTGGGCTGCACACCTGGCTGCCCGACGCCATGGAAGGCCCTACACCGGTCAGCGCGCTTATCCACGCAGCCACCATGGTCACGGCGGGTGTGTTTCTGCTGTGCCGCCTGAGCCCCCTGTATGAGTTTACCCCCGAGATTCTGCACCTTGTGGGCTGGGTCGGGGCCATAACGGCGCTGTTTGCCGCCACGGTCGGGCTCACCCAAACCGATATCAAACGTGTAATTGCCTACTCCACCTGTAGCCAATTGGGTTATATGTTTTTTGCCATTGGGGTGAGCGCCTACCCCGCCGCCATGTTCCATTTAACCACGCACGCCTTCTTTAAAGCGTTGTTATTCTTGGGCGC
>CANHVX010000039.1 GCA_947464215.1 Pseudomonadaceae bacterium
CACAGTACACCTCGGCAACCTGCGGCGCGTTCACGCTCTCCAACATGCAAGATGGCGGCGTGTATACGCTGGCCGTGCAAAACACCACCGCCAACACCTGTGTGTTCACCCACAGCGGGCTTACGTTCCGTGGCATCAGCGGTTACGGCACCACCACCGCCGGCGGCCACACGGTGTTCGTATTCCAGCGGCTGGGCACGGTGGTGTATGTCACCCAAGTGCGGGGGCTGGTGTAATGCTGCGGCTGGCGGTGCTGCTGGCCTTCCTGGCAGTTAGCAGCGTGCACGCCCAGCCCCAGCAGAACTGGGCGGCGTGGTGCAACCCAGCGCTCGGAGACCTCTCATCCTGGTCAACCGGCACCGCCCTGCCGGGGTTGCGATCCGCACCCACCGCGAGCGTGCTGCCCGATGGGCGGGTTCTGGTCACGGGCGGGAATGACGGTGTTATCCAGGCTAGTACCGTGCTGGGCACGGTGAGTGGCAACACCATCACCTGGGTTGCCAGCACCGCCCTGCCGGCGGTGCGTAGCAACCACACCGCGAGCGTGCTGCCCGATGGGCGGGTGCTGCTGACGGGGGGAACAGATAATGGCACCACCTCCGTGCTAGCCACCACCTTGTTGGGCACGGTTAGCGGCAACAGCATTAGTTGGGTTGCCAGCACCGCCCTGCCGGCAGTGCGCAGCGCCCTCACCGCGAGCGTGCTGCCCGATGGGCGGGTTCTGGCCATGGGCGGTAGTGATGGCGCCGCCTTCCGGCAGGCCACCACCTGGCTCGGCACGGTGAGTGGCGACACTATCAGCTGGGTCGCCAGCACCGCCATGCCGGCGGCGCGCAACGGCCACACCGCGAGCGTCCTGCCCGATGGGCGCGTGCTGGTAACGGGGGGGACGATTAGCTCTGCCTCTCTAGCCACCACCTGGCTGGGCACGGTGAGTGGCAACGCCATTACCTGGGTCACCAGTACCGCCCTGCCGGCGGTGCGCACACAGCACACCGCGAGCGTGCTGCCCGATGGGCGCGTGCTGGTAACGGGGGGATCTAATGCTAGTACCTTTTACGCGACCACCTGACTCGGCACGGTTAGCGGCAACAGCATTAGTTGGGTTGCCAGCACCGCCCTGCCGGCAGTGCGCAGCACCCACACCGCGAGCGTGCTGCCCGATGGGCGGGTCCTGATCACAGGGGGAAGAGATGCGCCCCTTCGGTATGCCACCACCTGGCTCAGCAACTGGACCGGCAGCGGCTGCTAACCGGTGTGGGTTAAATCAACACCCGCTCCACCTCGTCGAGGGTGATGTCATTGCTGTGGCGGTTATCGAACTGCGTCGTGAGGGTTTGGAGTGCGGGGCTGCGCTGTTTGGTGGGGTTTTTGGAGGGTTTTGCTGGCTGCGGGGACCCGATTGCTTCGTCGGGGTTGGGCTTTTGGCTTCGTTTCTTGATGGGCTCTCCTCGCAATGACGGTGTTCGGGGGGCTGTGCCGCAAAGCAGTCATTGCCAATACGAAATCCGGATGGTATCCAAACGCCAATAGCCGTGATTTGGAATTCTACATCGCAATTAAGGCACGCACATGTTGCTTATCTCTCTTTCTCTTAACATCTTGGTTCTTGTTCCGGTGCTGGGCGCTCTCTTCGCGAACGGCCGAGCGGCGGACTATGCTTGGGGCGCGGATACGGCGGCGCGTAGAATTCTTGCCGCTATATACGCAACAATACTGTCCATGAGCGTTATCCTCATTGGCCTTCATCTACTAAATCATGACATCTTGGCGTGGACGCAGATGCTCCTTGGTGCGCAGGTCATCTACAAAATTCTGACTGCTCCGCTCGTTGGCCTTCGCAATCCCGTCGTCATCTCTAACCTTGGCATCGCTGCCGTTCACGCAATCACACTGTTCGTCACCGTCGATAGGCACTGACATTCAGGCATGCCATCCGGGGCGGCGGCGCTTTTTGTTATGAATACTGCGCCGCCCCTCCCCCGTCTCCGCGTGTGCGTTAGAACTTCATGCCCCAGCCGACATAGCCGAGGTAGCGCTGTTCGAACTTATCGGCGGAGAGGTCTAGTCCCAGTTTCAGGTTTTGGTTTTTGCTCACGTCCATATCGGCCTCCCATGCTGCGCCGAGTTGGGCGACATTCAGGCTCTGCCCATCGATGCTGGTGGCGTTGGTGGCGCCCACAAACCGCACATTGTTACGGCTGCCATTCAGCTCCATCTGTTGCGCCACATACGGCTTCACCCGCAGCGTTGATTTTGTACCGCCCAGCCATTCGGTGGCATCGTAATTCAGCGTTACACCGGCCTTCACGCTGGCGGAGGCAATCTCATCGCCATCGACCTGCGTGTTGAAGGTGCCGCCGTCAAACTCGGTGTAGTCTTCGGTGGTGGCGACGCCGAGGGTAAGTTGGCCAAACGGCTCCCATTGAATGGCCCCTGCGGGTTTGAACAGCTGGCTGACGCCCACGCTTCCGGTTAAGCCACGCCCGTTGTATTTTGCTTTCGGAGCTGCATAGACGCCTGGTGTGTTGATGATCCGCGTGCTCTCGTAGCGGCCCGCGTTGGCCATGAGCATCCCTGTGAATTTGAGATCTCCGTGCAGGCGCTGACCATACAGACCCACGTTGTAGTTGACGGCCTCGGTATCGCCCGCCTTATTATCCATGGTTACATCGGTATGGAAAACACTGGTGAGCACGCCGACCAACAGATCGGGGGCGACTGCATATTCATACCCCCCCACAACACCGGCGCTGTTTGACCGATAGGCGTTGCCCAGGGGCGTTTCCTCGCCGCGTGACCCCGCGCCAACGCCCTGGAACCATGTGGCCTGTTGGCCATGTTTAAACTTGGTGTAGGGCTGCCCCGCCAGATAGGTAAGCGCGCTTGTTTCCTTCAGGAACGACGGGTTGTTCTGCACGGCGGCCAGTGACGCGCGGCCCTCTGGCGTAGCAAGATCGAACACACGGGCATTGGGTTGGCTGCGGGCCACCGATGCCGCCAGTGAGCCTCCGGCAAATTGGCCCACAGAGCCTAGCACGGAGCCGACTTTTTCTATCAGCACGTTGGCGGTTTGTTGGCCGCTGCCCATGCTGGTTATGCCAGACTGGGCGGTGTTGACAGGAAACACGGTTTTGAGAATACGCGCCACTTGCTCGCGCGAGCGGGAATTTAAGTGGTTGGCGAGTGTTTGCTTGAGCCCGCTGCTGTCAAACTGGTCTAGGTAGCCGGCCAAGGACCGAATGGTGGTGCCTGAGGCAGCCGCCGTGACATAGTTCCCGCTCAGCGCCCCGATTGGCACCACGGCATAACGAATGATCCCCCCGGCGTTCAGCACGTCGCCTGAGCCCGTGCCATAAAATGTAATGGTGGTGAATGTGTTGGAATCGTCAATCGTTCCGATAAAGGTTTTGGGGCCCTGCCCTGCGGCTGTGCCGGGGTTATCGCCGCTGCTGTTGGCGGTGCCGATGAGGATGGGCGTGCCGCCATCGAACGTGATATAGAGCGACGACGGGTAGCAACAGGTGGCCCAGTCGTCGAGATCTAATCCGAAGCCGTTGATGGGGGTGTTAAACGTAAAGGTGAGCCCGGATGACGTGCTGCCGTCGGCTGTCATGCGGATAGCATCTCCACCTGGCAGGCTGGTGGGAGCAGGGTTAAGTGCCGATGTTGTAATAGACCGGCCCGCGCCATTGCTGGGTGTGATGGTGAAATCGGTCCGCGCCCAGCTGGTGGCGTTGTTGGTGAGGCCGCTCAATGCGTCGGTGTAGAGCGTTCCCCCTGCGTTGGTGACGCGGGTCTGGAACTCGGGCCGGCCCAGCGGAATGGTATCGAAAAACGTAACGGGCGCCGCCCATGCGCTTGAGCTTATCCATAATCCCATCAGGGTGAGGCCGACTTTGCGTTGCATGCGATTTTCCTTTTATCTTGGAACGACCTTATGGGTTGGTTGTGCGCGCCTCCACATGCCATGCCCATATATTGGGCACGGCGTTGTTCAGCAGGGTGCCTGGCGCGGGCTGGTGTTGCATAAACGCTATAATTTAGAGGGGATGCTTTGTGTGGCCGGCATGCGGCTAAATTTATGATTTGCCATGAAAATATTACAAATTTCTTGCGTAGCCGACAGGCACGGAATGGTGGGGCTGGCGATACGTGGTCTGCGGGTGTTTGTGTCTTATGATATGACGAATGGGGGTATTTTTGGCGGGTGGTGACTGGTGGATTTTCTTGGGGCTTATGCGCTTTTTTGGGTTTTATTGGGGGGGGGGTGAGGGAAGAATATTTGGAGCGGGATATGGGAACCGCAGGACCCCGTAACCTTGCTGCCGCAGGCAACAGTGGAGCGGGATACGGGAATCGGACCCGTGCCTGAAGCTTGGGAAGCTTCCATTCTACCATTGAACTAATCCCGCCCGTGGGTGTTTCTATAATCGGTTGGCGGGAAAGGGTCAAGCGGGGGGTGGCCTTAGGCTGTGTTGGCCCTAGGCTGCGGCGGCCTTGCGCTTTTTGAGGTCGAATACAAAAGCCATCACCTTGGCCACCAGCTCATACAGCTGGATCGGAATTGTCTCCTCAATCTCCACCTGCGCCCACAGCATGCGCGCCAAGGGAGGATCTTCGTAAATGGGAATATCGTGCTCCTTCGCCAATTCGCGGATACGGAGCGCCGTGGCCTCGACCCCCTTGGCCACCACGGTTGGTGCCGCATCGCCCTCGGCCGGTTTATAGCGCAGCGCCACCGCGTAGTGCGTGGGGTTGGTGACCACCACATCGGCCTGCGGCACCATGCTCATCATGCGCTTGCGCGACCGCTCTTGGCGGATTTGCCGCTGGCGCTGCTTGACGTAGGGGTCGCCTTCCGTATCGCGGAATTCGTCTTTCAGCTCTTTGTGCGACATCATGTTATCGCGCATGAACTTGAAGCGTTGAAACAGGTAATCGGCGCCGGCAATGAGCGCCATAATGGCCAACGCCGTGCCCACCAGCTGAAGCGTGAGCGATTGCAGCTTCAGCAGCAGCGTTTCGGGCTCGTTGTCGACCAGGTTCACCAAGGCCCCGCGTGCATTGTAGATAAAGACCCCCAACGCGGCACCCAACACGGTGAGTTTGAGAATGTTCTTCACCAATTCGGCCAGGGCCTGCAGGCCAAAAATGCGTTTGAAGCCCGCGAGTGGGCTGATTTTTTGCAGATTGGGTTCGATAGATTTGGTGGAATACACCCCGCCGTGCTGGATATAGCCGCCAAACACCCCCAGCACCACAAACATCAGAAAAATCGGCATCAGCGCGATACCGGCCTCGACGCCTGCACGAAACAGGGCTTGGCCCATGGCCTGGCCGTCATCGAGCCCATAGGTACCGGCGTTGGTGATGATGCCCGCGCCGAGTTCGGCCAGGCGCGACAGCGACCAGCCCCCCACCCCGGCCGTGACCGCCATAATGCCGATCAGCGCAAACAGATTATTGATTTCTCGGCTTTGCGGCACCTGGCCTTCATCGCGCAGGCGTTGCAGTTTGCGCGGGGTTGCGTCTTCGGTTTTACTCGACTGGTCTTCATCGTCGGCCATAGGGGGGGCCTTACGACTTCTGCTTTTCCGCCTCGACCGCCGCCCGCGTGCGTGCCTCGTTCAGCACCTGCTTCTGCTGCGGCGTGAGCTGCGCTTCATCGGCGCCCAGCGCCTCGGCCAGGCGGGCCAAATGGGCCGCGCCGCGCGCCGGTTGGCCCGCCAAGGCCTCGCCCGCCAACTCCTTCAGCGTGGCCATGAGGGCGCTGGCCTGGCCGCGGGTGTCGGTGGGGATGTCTTCCTCGTGCAGCACCGGCAGGCCCGTGGCCACCGCCGCGCCCATAGAGCTGGCGGCGGGTGTTTCGGCGGGGGATTCGGACAGGGCACCGGCCAGCATGCTGGCAAAGCTAGGGCCGCCCACGGCGCCCGCTGCGCCCTTGGCTTTGGATTTTTCGGCCGCCTTGGGGCCTTGAGTTCCGCTAATGGGAAATGGCATGGCCTATTCTAGCCTGAAACCCCGTGGGGGGGAATAGGGAGCTGCGCATACCACCCCTCTAAAAATCTATCGACGGTTCGGTGGCGAAGACGCTCATCCGCTCGGCCACCGTGGCGGCCCAGACCTCCATAAGCTGTGGCACCGCCGCGGCCAGCAGCACCATGGCAATGATAAGCGTGAGCGGCACACTGATAAAAAACACTTGCAGCTGGGGTATCAGCCGGTTGAGCAAGCCAAACAACGCCGTGGTAAGCAACCCGGCCACCACCACGGGTGCCGCCAATTGCAGGCCGAGCGAGGAGAAATCGGCGAAGATTTGCACCACCGCGGCCGCCACCCCACCCACCGGCGGCAGCACCCCCACCGGAAAGGTGGCGTAGCTTTGGGCGATGGCGCGGATGAGATCGTGGTGCAAACCCAAACTCAGCACCACCAGCCCGCCCGCCAAGGTGAGAAAAATGGTGGGGGCGCCGGTGGTGGATTGGCTGGTGGGGTCGAACATCGTGGCCGCTTGCAGGCCCGAGGAAAACGCAATCATTTCCCCCGCCAGGCTGAGGGCGGCCATAAACAGCCGGGCGCCCAGGCCCATCAGGAGGCCCGTCACCAGTTCGGCGCCGATAAACAGCGCCAACTGCCCCGTGGTGGGCGGCAGCGTGGGCAACCCCTTCTGCACCAGTGGAAAGATAAGCAGGCTGGCCCCCACCGCCACCAGCAGGCGCGCGCGCGCGGGGATGGCGTCATCGGACAGACCCGGAAACACCAGCACGGCCGCGCCCAGCCGACAAAACACCAAAAAAAACGGAAACAGAAACAGCGTGGAGATATCCATCTACCGCACCCCGCGCGCCACGGTTAGGGCGCCCCCGCCTCGTTGGGAGGTGTGGGCAGAGCTTGCCCGTTTTCAGCCGCCTCGGGGTTGGCCATCCGCGCAAACAGACCCATGGTGAACGTGTTCATCTGCCCCGCCATAAAGGGAAACAGCACGATGAGTGCGGCAAACACCAAGATGATTTTGGGCACAAAGGTGAGTGTGGATTCCTGAATGCTGGTAAGCGCCTGAAGCAGACCTATAACCAAACCAACGACCAACGCCAACACCATGATGGGCGCGCTGACCCACAGCAGCGCCAGAATGGTTTCGCGCATAACCGTGGTGATGGCTTCGGGTGTCATACCGCCATGGTGGCCCAGCTTGGGCCACAACTCAACCCCGCGCGCGGGGCCAACGCCACCTAGATGGGCATACGGATGATTTCCTGATAGGCCTCGACCGCCTTATCGCGCACGGTGACCATGGTTTGCAACGTGAGCTCGGCCTGGCTGATGGCTTGCACGATTTCGTGCAGGGGGACATTTTCGCCAGTGGCAGCGGCCATGGTAAGGCCCTCGGCCTTCTTTTGCGACTCGACCGTGGTATTCACCATGTTCTGCACCAGGTCGCCAAAGCTGGGCCCACCGGCTGCGGCCCCACTGGCGGCTTTCCCGCTGGACAAAAGATTCCCTAAACCGCCGATTTTGCTTATATCCATAGGTGATATGCCTTTTTATTGTGCACCACCTTAAGCTGCCTAGCGGAGAAGATCAAGGGTGTGGGTGGCCATTTCACGCGCGGTGCTGATGGCAGCCATATTGGCCTCGTAGCTGCGTTGGGCCTCGCGCATGTTCATGTTTTCCATGGTGGTATCGACGTTGGGCATCATCACGAAGCCGCGGGCATCGGCGAGGTCGGAGCTGGGGTTA
>CANHVX010000040.1 GCA_947464215.1 Pseudomonadaceae bacterium
CCACCGCCGCACCTACATTGGTGCGCTGCCGGGGAAGATTATCCAGAACCTGAAAAAAAGCGGCAGCATGAACCCGCTGTTCCTGCTGGATGAAATTGACAAGTTGGGGCAGGACTTCCGTGGTGACCCGTCTTCCGCGCTCTTGGAAGTGTTGGACCCGGCGCAAAACCACACCTTCAATGACCACTACCTTGAGCTGGACTTTGACCTGAGCGACGTGATGTTTGTGTGCACGGCCAACAGCCTCAATATTCCGCCCGCGTTGCGCGACCGGATGGAGATTATCCGCCTGGCCGGTTACACCGAAGAAGAAAAGGTGGAAATTGCCACCCGCCACCTGCTGCCCAAAGCCATGGAAGACAACGGCCTAAAGCCCAACGAATTGGTGGTGGGCGATACCGTGATGCGGGATATGATACGTTATTACACCCGCGAAGCCGGTGTGCGGAGCCTGAAGCGCAGCATTGATGCGTTGTGCCGCAAGGCCGTGAAGGAGATTCTCATGGCCCAAAGCAAAGCTGCCAAAGCGGAAGCCGCCAAAGGCAAACAGGCGAAAAACGCAAAAGGCAAAGCCGCTTCGGCAACCAAAAAAACGGTGGCCCCCGTTAAGGCGATTGCGATTACCTCGGCCAACCTGAGTGACTATTTGGGTGTGCGCCAGTTTAGCTTTGGCCAAAAAGATGATGCCGACCAAGTGGGCTTGGTAACTGGCCTGGCGTGGACCGAAGTGGGAGGGGATATTCTGCCCATTGAAGCCACCGTGCTGGAAGGCAAAGGCAAGCTGCTGACCACCGGAAAACTGGGCGAAGTGATGACGGAAAGCATCCAGGCCGCGGCCAGCTATGTGCGCCGGCGCGCGGATGATTTGGGCCTGAAGCCACACTTCCATGAAAAGAAAGACATCCACATCCACGTGCCCGACGGCGCCACCCCCAAAGATGGCCCCAGCGCCGGGTTGGCCATGGTGACGGCGTTGGTGAGTGTGCTGACCGGAATTGCCGTGCGCAATGACATTGCCATGACGGGCGAAGTGAGCCTGCGCGGCCGTGCCATGCAGATTGGCGGCCTGAAAGAAAAGCTGCTGGCCGCGCTGCGCGGGGGCATCAAGACCGTGTTCATCCCGCGCGAAAACGAAAAAGACCTTGCCGAAATGCCCAAGGTGATTACGGAAGGCCTGAAGTTGGTGGTTGTGGACAGCGTGGACGAAGTGCTGGCCCAGGCGCTGGTGCGTTCGCCTTTCAAGAAAAACGGCCCCAAAGCCCAGGCCAAGCCACAGGCCGCACCCGCAGCGCCCCGCGCCAAAGGCAAGCCCAAGCCGGCGTTAAAACCTGCCCTGCGCCGCGTGCCAACGAAAGCCAAACCAACCACAGCTGGCACAAATACCCGCGCGTGATGCGGGATTAGGCAGCCGTGAAAACGGGGGCTGCGGCCCCCGTTTTTTGGTTAAGGTGTTGCGGCGATGCCTAACCCCTTTAGGAAGCGGGTAGCCCTTTGGGGCTGCGGTTATCGCGTTGACTGGTGGATATCGTATTTATTTACATGGGATTTTTATGTGCGCGCCGATGGTTGGCCGTGTTTGTGCGCGCGGCGGGCGTGGCATCGGACGGTGCAGAAAAGCCACGTTGGCGAGGGTTTTATTGGCGGATTTCTGCCGATAAATGGGTGAACAATTTTTTGGCACGTGCTTGACAGGCCGGAAACCCAACCTTCTAATACCATCACTTCCCGCAACACAAGGCCTGGCCTTATGACGCGCGGAGGATGGCGAGGCCTGAACAAGAACCGCGCCGGATACCAACGGGAAAAAGGAACGACCCATGAACAAGCAAGAGCTGGTGAGCAAAATCGCCGACAACTCCAAATGCACCAAGAGCGACGCCTCGAACATGCTGGACGCGATGATTGACATCATCACCAAGAGCCTCAAGAAAGGCCAAGAAGTCCGTCTGACCGGTTTTGGCACCTTCAAGACCACCAAGCGTAAAGCGACCACTGGCCGCAACCCACGCACGGGCCAAACCATCAAGATCGCTGCCAAAACGCAGCCTAAGTTCACCGCCGGCAAAAGCCTGCGCGACAGCGTGAACTAGTTTTAATGGGGCCTTGTGCCCCTTAAAGCAAAACCCCGCCATGCGGGGTTTTTTGTTGGGGAGTATTAATTCCCTTCTTGAGGGGTGCGGGTGATGAAGCAGGTTTCGGTGTGGCGGGTGAGGGGGTTGTAGGCCGTAAAACGCACATAGGCGAACGGGTGGCGGCGGGCGCAGGCTTCCAGCTGGGCGGCGATATGCCCCGCCGTAAGCGGCTCGGCCCGGTTGGTGGTGCTGTTCACCCGCGCGGGGGGAATGGGCCACTGGCGCCAGTAAAAATCGGCCGTGTTGGGGTTCTCGGCGAATTCTATTGCGGGCACCAGGTGGCGCTGGAGGCTGCCGAGCACCTGCGCCTCGATTTGCTGCGGCGACAGGGGCGGCAAAAAGGTGAAGGTTTCGAATCTCATGCGGGGTCGCTTTCGTTGTCGTCGGTCGGGGGTGTTTCGGGCTTGCGGAACGGCGTGACCGTGGCCACCGGAGCAATACCGGGGCTGGGGTTGGCCGTGGCGGGGAGCACGCTGCCTTCGGTGGGGCGCGGTGCGCTGTGCACGATGCCAAACAGAAAGCTGCCTTCCTGAAAGTGTTCCAGCGCGTGGCGCAGTTCGGCGCTGTATTTGGCGGCCCGTTGCAATGTATGGCGGCCCTCGACATTCAGATTCTGGCCTTCGCCCTGGGCTTGCACCAAGGCCTCGAGCGCCGTGCGGCAGGCGGTGGCGCCCGCCTGGGCCCCGTGCGGGTGGCCCATGACGCTGCCACCGCATTGGATGATGGTGTGGTGGCCGACGGCATCGAGCAGGCGCGGGAAATGCCAGGGGTTGTGGCCGCCGCCCACCGCGGGCATGGCGGCGTTTAACCCCGCTAAAGGCTGGCTGACGTAGTGCCCGGATTCGGGCGCTTGGGGGAGGTTATCGTCGCGCAGGGCGTTCAGCACCCCTTGCACATAGCGCCGGTTGGCGACGTTGCCGCGCAAGGGGCTGCCGGTGCTCACCACATCGGCCCCGGCAAAGCGCAACAGTTTGGCTTGCAGCTGCTCGCTCATCATATCTCCTGCGAGGGCGCGGCCGCCCATGGTGGCCAGCAAGAGGTCGTTCTTGGCACAAAACGCGGCGATGCTTTGCACGGCCGCCCAGCCGATGGCGGCGCTATCGACCATCACGCAGGCCAACTCCAGTTCGCGCGCCCAGAGTGCCCGTTCTTCCATTTTGGCCAGGGTGGCGGCGGAAATGTTCACCATGTGGGTTTTGAACTCGTTGGTTTCCCGCGTGGCGGCCATGCTGGCCTCGGCGGCGAAACGGAACCTCTCGCGCCAGGTGGCGCTGGGGATGCTGTGCAGGAGCGTGGGGTCGGCCGTGGTATCGATACCGCCCACGAGGGCTTCATACACCATACGCCCGTATTGGCGCGGCGAGAGGCCGTGCATGGGGCGAATGGTGGCGGCGAGCAGGGGGCGGCCGTGCTTGTTGAAGGTATCGCGCAGGCCACGTGTGCCGAACGCCGGGCCGTGGAAGCTGCGCAGGAACGGTTCGGGGATGCGGATATCGAGCAGTTTGGCGCCGGTGCCGGTAAGGGCGCTGCCGGCCACGCTGAGCAGGCTTGGCAGGCTGCCTTCTTCGAGCATTTCAAGCGGAAAATCAACTTCCAGCTGAAGGCGTCGGGTGCCGACCTGGAGGCAGCGCGTGACCTCGGCGCGGGTGGTTTCGGGGGCGATGAAGTCATCGACCGGGCTAGCCACCCACACGCCGTTGGCGGCCTGATGCAGCAGCTGGCGGGCGTTCTCGGGGGTTAAATCGGTGTTTTCCAGCGTGTAGACCGCGCGCAGGGGAAACGCCCCCGCGCGTGAGCCTAGACCCTGCGACGTGGTGGGCGGCGAGAGCTCGGACAGGGCCACATTCAGGGCGGCGGCGAGCTTCACCACACTTTCGAAGCTGGGGTTGGTTTGGCCGCTGAGAATACGGCTTAAACTGGCCATGCTGAGGCCCGCCTGGCGGGCCAGCTGGGCGCTGGTGAGCTGGCGCTCGGCCATGAGGGCCTTTAACGTGGTGGCGAGGTGGAGGCTTTCGGCGGGAATATCATTCATGCAAGGACGCTAGCAGAGGGTTTGTTTATTTGCAATTGGGTCGCGGGATATATCGTATCGAGCCCGTGAAAACCAGCCGCTTACTTGACATTTGGCAGGATTTGTTTTATAAATTGCTATAGTCGCCAGCGGTAGGCGATTTTTTTATTGGTTAGGTTTCATGGATTGCTATTGATGCTGATTTGTTAGAAATTAAGGTTATGAAAATTCTCGCTTACATTATCTTGGCAATCGCTCTGGCTCTTGGGGCAGTCTATATGGCTGTAGAGTATACTTTTGGCTCACCGACGGATGACCCAGATTTTATTGCTAAAGATATCATTCGTGAAATGGAGCAACCTCAATCTCAGAATGAGGGTAAGTATTAAAAATGAAAGTTTAAAACATGATTAAAAATTATATTATCAACATACTTGGTATTATACTATTAATAGTATGTCTTATAGTATTTTACATATGGCTTCATTGGGAAACTATAAATTTGTAAAAAATTAAATAAAAATATCTTTAATGCCCCCTGTCGGGGGATCTTTTATTTTTGATGAGAGGTATAAATATGGATAAAACAATGCAAACTAGCTTTGATGTTTCAGTATTTAATGTTTCAAAGATGCGGGCTGATGCTAATAAAATTGCCAAAGACATGGGTTTTAGGAACGATGGGGAAATTGATGCGTTTAGGCATGCTTACACAAGTGCAAAAATGAGAGAGACATACGGTGAAGCAATTGCGAATGCTACGGGCCATGCGCACGAGATTGGGCGTGATATTTTTGGCAATAATCCTATCAACGATCGAAATATGGATATTCATAACAATGAAATGGGGAGAATTATTGAAAGTGAAATCGCTAGTCGGGGTATAATTGACGATGAGAAAGAAAAGTTGCTGAGGGAAGAAATTGCCAAGTCTGTGCGTAATAGAGAATTGCAGACTGACCCTAACATCCCCCCTCGGCCCCGACAAAACCATGATCAAAAAATTCCAAGCGAGCCTGCCGATATTCGTGTAGGGCTAAGCAATGACCCAGCCCCAACCATTGTGACCGGTGGTTCAGGCGGTGGTGAAGTGTTTGTGCATAGTTACTCCCGCCGCACTGGAGATGTGCAAAGCCATACCCGTAGCCGTCCAGATGACAATGTTGGTAATAACTTTGGTGCGCGGGGCGGATCGTCTAAATCAGGTTCTTCTGCGGGCATCCGTGAACCGGGGCCGAACGAGACGCGAATTCCAGGGGTATTACACTTTAAGCAATAACAGCAACATGGGGGTGTAATCCTAAAAATATGGCGTTTCATGAGGCCTCGGCCTCGCGAAGCTCGGCTCCGTTTTTGGGGGAGGTTGGGGGGAGGGGAGAGGGAGGGGGGATACTGGTGGCGCCTCTGTGACTCGAACACAGGACCTCCGGCGTGGTATGATTGAGGCCGCGTTGGGCTTCTGTTGCTTCTCACATCAATGGCTTTACACGCGGCCTCGGTCTCGCGATGCTCGGCTCCGTTTTTTAGGGGATATAAGTGACTAAATCAGCATGGTGGCGCCTCTGTGACTCGAACACAGGACCTCCGGCGTGGCATGATTGAGGCCGCGTTGGGCTTCTGTTGCTTCTCACATCAATGGCTTTACACGCGGCCTCGGTCTCGCGATGCTCGGCTCCGTTTTTGGGGGAAGTCGGGGGGGATTGGGATACTGGTGGCGCCTCTGTGACTCGAACACAGGACCTCCGGATTATGATTCCGCTGCTCTAACCGACTGAGCTAAGGCGCCACGTGGGCTGGTATTAACAGATTATCGGGCGTTGTCAACCTGAAGGTTGGCAGGGAGCAAAAACCCATTCTTTGTGTGTGTTTGCCTTGTCAAAGACTGGGCAACACGGCATAGTATGGCGGAAATTGGCCCGCTGAAGGGCCTTCATGATGCAAAAAGGGGCCTACCATGCGGCGCAGCGTGCTTTTTACCAAAACCACCAAGGATATCAGCAAGGACGAAGTGAGCCGCAATGCCCAGCTTCTGCTGCGCGCCGGGATGGTGAACCAGCTGATGGCGGGGGTTTATACTTACTTGCCGCTGGGGTTGCGCGTGCTGAACCGCATTGAGGCGATTATCCGCGAAGAAATGGACGCCATTGGCGCCCAAGAGCTGATTATGCCAGCGCTCCACCCGCGCGATATTTGGGACACCACCGGCCGTTGGGAGGCGCTGGATGTGCTGTTCCGCCTCAAGGGTGCCGGCGACCGCGACCTGGCCCTTGGCGCCACCCACGAAGAGGTGGTAACCCCGCTGGCGCAAGGGATTATCTCGTCCTATCGGGATTTGCCGATGGCGGTTTATCAGGTGCAGACGAAATTCCGTAACGAGCCGCGTGCCAAAAGCGGCCTGATGCGTGGGCGGGAATTCCGCATGAAAGACATGTATTCGTTCCATGCCACCCAAGAGGATTTGGACGCGTTTTACGACCAGGCCATTGGCGCCTACCAGCGCGTTTACGCCCGCTTGGGCCTTGGCGAGCGCACGTTGCTGACCTTTGCCTCGGGGGGTGCTTTTTCCAAATACTCGCACGAATTCCAAACGATGACCGACAGCGGCGAAGACACGGTTTACCGCATACCGGGGACGCAGATGGCTATCAATGAAGAGATTATTGGTGACCAAGAGGCGTTGGCGGGGATTATTCCGAACTACCAAAAAGGTGACGAAGCGACATTATCCACGGTGAAGGCGGTGGAGGTTGGCAATATTTTTAAGCTTGGCACGCGCTTCAGCAAGGCGTTTGGGTTGACCTTCACCGACCGTGACGGGAGTGTGAAAAACCCCGTGATGGGGTGCTATGGGATTGGCCCCAGCCGCATGATGGGCACCATTGCCGAAATACTGAGTGACGACGCAGGTTTGGTGTGGCCGGCGGCGATTGCGCCTTATACCATCAACCTGATTGGGTTGCGCATGGATGATGCGGGCGTGAAAAGCCTTACAACACGCCTTTATGACGGCTGGCGCGCCCAGGGGATTGAGGTTTTGTTTGATGACCGCGACGCCCAAGCTGGCGAAAAGTTTGCCGATGCCGACCTGTTGGGCTGCCCCTGGCAGGCCATTGTGGGCCCCAAAGGCGCCGCCGAAGGCCGTGTGGAATGGAAGAACCGTGCCACCGGTGACAAGAGTGTGTTGGCGGAGGGGGAATTGCCTTTTACCCGCTAAGGCTATAAACAAAAAAGCGCCCTAAAGGGCGCCTTTTTACGCGACAGGTGTGAGTGTGCTGATGGGCACGTTGATGGCGTAGGTTTCGCCTCCCCATTGCCAAAAGACGTGAGCACGCTGGACGCCACGCGGGCAGGTGTAGGGATGCGTGATGCGGCCTGGCCTGGGCATGAGATGCTGGCGCGCGCTTTGTTTGTGAGCTTCGAGCCGGAGGCCGCGTGTGGTGGCCAGCAGGACCGGTTGGTCAATTTGGAATATTTCCATGAAAAACCCCTTGGAAAACGGCAAGATAGTGTATTTCTGCTTGAATGTTGTCTAGGAG
>CANHVX010000041.1 GCA_947464215.1 Pseudomonadaceae bacterium
AGCACGACCCCTTCTGCCGCCCCCGCTGCCGAAGACACCCCCGTGCGCAGCGCCGTGCGTGAGCGCAAGCCGATTGAGCCCCGCGCGCCCAAAGCCCCCGTGACGTTGCCCACCCCTGACCAACTGCGCCACTTGCAACAGTTGCGCGACCTTTCCAACGAAGACCTGTTTGCGCTGGCCGAAGATATGGCCGTGAAAGACCCCGCCAACCTGCGCCGCTTTGAGCTGATGTTCCGGATTATTGAGAAAATCCAGAAGAACCCCGAGAGTGGGCAGATGGTGGAGATTCGGGGGGAAGGGGTTTTGGACATTGTGCCAGATGGCTTTGGGTTCCTCCGCGCCCGCGACAACAGCTATGTGGGCACCCCGGAAGATATTTACGTGAGCCCGAGCCTTATCCGCCGCATGGGCCTGCGCACCGGCGACACCATTACCGGCACCGTGCGTTACCCCAACCCCGGCGAGCGCTACTTTGCGCTGGTGGCCATTGAAACGCTGAATGGTATGGAGCCCACCGCCGTGCGGCACCGCCCCAACTTTGACAAGTTGACCCCGCTGTATCCGACCGAAAAATTCAACCTGGAAGACGAAGCCGCCAAGGACCGCACGGGACAGGTGGTGGATTTGGTCGCCCCGATTGGCAAAGGCCAGCGTTGCATGCTGGTGGCCCCGCCCAAAGCCGGGAAAACCATGATGATGAAGGCCATTGCCCACGCCATTGAGGAACAACACCCCGAAGTGACCCTGATGGTGCTGCTGGTGGACGAACGCCCCGAAGAAGTGACCGATATGGAGCGCAGCGTGCGCGGGGAAGTGATTTCTTCCACCTTTGACGAACCCGCCCAGCGCCACGTGCAGGTAAGCGAAATGGTGATTGAAAAAGCCAAGCGTTTGGTGGAGCTTGGCAAAGATGTGGTGATTTTGCTGGACAGCCTGACCCGCCTGGCCCGCGCCTACAACACCGTGGTGCCGAGCAGCGGCAAAGTGCTGACCGGGGGCGTGGACGCCAATGCGTTGCAAAAGCCCAAGCGCTTCTTTGGGGCCGCGCGGAAGATTGAGGAAGGTGGCTCGCTCACCATTATCGCCACCGCGCTGATTGATACTGGTAGCCGCATGGATGAAGTGATTTTTGAAGAGTTCAAGGGCACCGGCAATAGTGAAATTTGGCTTGACCGCAAGTTGGTGGAAAAGCGCACCTACCCGGCCATCGATATTTCCAAGAGTGGCACCCGCCATGAAGAAATGCTGTTTACCGAAGAGCAGCTGCAAAAGATTTGGATTTTGCGCCGTATCCTTCAGCCCATGGGCGTGGTGGAGAGCATGGAGTTCCTTATCGACAAGCTCAAGCGCACCAAAACCAATGCCGAGTTCTTCCGCTTTATGAACCAGTAGGGGGTGGGATTTCCCGCGCCATCTGGTAGGGTGTTGCGATGACGACGATGCCTTACACCTTTGTGTGCATGAAATGGGGCACCCGCTATGGGGCCGACTATGTGAACCGCCTTTACCGTGGGGTAGCCCGTGGGATGCAGGGGCAGGACTTCCGGTTGGTATGCTTTACGGATGATGCCACGGGTGTGGACATGCGCGTGGTGTGCCGCCCGCTGCCGCCCTTTGATGGTGTGCCCGACCACTTGGCCCGTAAACCCTGGCGCAAACTGACGCTGTGGGGCGACCTGGGCGGGGATTTGGCGGGCCAGCGGGTGCTGTTTTTGGACCTGGATGTGGTGATTACCGGCGACCTGCGGCCCTTTTTTGACCATGAGCCCGCGAGCCCCTTTGTGGTGTGGGACAACCCCACCAAGCCGGGTTCTGGCGTGGGCAACACCAGCGTGTTCCGCTTTACCGTGGGGAGCCACCCGGAGATTCTGGCGCGCTTTGTGGCCAACCCTGAGGCTGTGTGGCGCGCGGAATTCCGCATTGAACAGGAGCTGATTGCCGCCCGCCTGGGCGATGGGCGCGCCGCCCGCAGCGTGGGCCGGACGCCGGCGGTGGCCGCCGACCCCTTCTATGCGGGATTGGGCGTGATGCGTCTGTGGCCGCGCGGCTGGTGCGTGAGCTTTAAAGAAGACTTGCTGCCCTGCTGGCCGCTGCGGCTGTGGCGCGCCCCCGCCTTGCCGCCAACGGCCCAGATTGTGGTTTTCCATGGCAAACCCGACCCCGATGAGGCCCTGCGCGGCCACTGGCCGGCGCCATGGTGGAAGCGTATTTACAAAACGGTGCGGCCGACGGCGTGGATTGGGCGGTATTGGGCGTAAATCGGCGGATTTATGCCCCTGCGGGTTAGCGAGGCTTGACGGGGATGCTTGTTGTGTATACGGGTAGCCGTGTAACACCGGAATTTCTCGTTTTTGGAGGGTGCCATGGCATCTTTAACTCTGCACGTGCTGGGCTCGGGCCTGGCACAAGACCGCACCAACTTTGCCCTGCGTGGACGCCTGGCATTGGCGGAAGAACTCTTCCATACCAGCTTTGATGCCCGGATTTTCCTGTATGGGCGTCAGCAGCCGGAGACGTCGGTTGCTGAAGCGCGCTCGATGGCGGACTATCTGGAAGACATGGGTGGCATCCCCCCGGGGGCGATGACGGTGGTGGAAACGCCGAAATCGACCGCGGAAAGTGTGGCCCTGGTTGTTGAAGCCATGGGCCGCGCCCCGCAAGGCCACCATGTGCTGATAACCAACTGGCCCTATGTGCCCCGCATGGTTTATTTGCTGTGGCTTGCGTATCTGCGCCGGCCCGGCACGTTGCCGCTGCGGAACTTCCTGCGCTGCTGGCGGGTGATGCCGTGCGGCGGAACCTTTATGCCCCTGTGGCGTATGCGGGGTGTGATTGCGGTGCCGTGGTGGGCCAAGCATGTGGCGCTGCGGGAAGCGGCCGCGTGGGGTAAGGCGTTGGTTGACCCCTATGATAGATGGTTCAACCAACAGCGGCGGACGTTTAAGAGATAAACGCACAAAAAAGGGGGGGCCTGCATGGCCCCCCCTTTTCATGGCGTAGGTTACTTCTTCTTGGCGTCTTTGGCGGGCGCAGCTGCCGCAGGCTTGGCGGCGGGCTTGGCACCTGCTTTGGCATCTTTGCCAGCTTCGGGGGCTTTGCCATCGGCCTTCTGGGCAATGGCGGGGACATCGGCGCTGACCGGTGCGGCGGCGGCATCGTCTTCGTCCATCTTGCTGGTGCGGGTGGACACGACGCTGGCCACGGTGAGGTCGCGGTCGGTGACGGCGGCCTTCACGCCCTCGGGCAGTTTGACTTCGGACAGGTGGATGCTGTCGCCGATATCGAGGCCGCTGATATCGACCGTGATTTCTTGCGGAATGCTGTCGGCACGGCAGACAACTTCCAACGTGGATTCAATAAGTTGGAGCACGCCGCCGGTTTTGATGCCGGGGGATTTATCGGCGCCGACAATGTTGACCTGCACGTTGACGTGCACCTTGCGGGCGGGGTCGAACATCATGAAATCGATGTGCAAAGGTTGCTCGTTCACCGGGTGACGCTGGATTTCGCGCGCCAGCACCTTGATGGTTTTGCCGCCCAGGTTCAATTCCTGCGTGTGGGTGAAAAAGTGGCCGGCGCGCAGGGCTTTGGCGAGGTCCATCGCGTTAACAGCGATGCTTTGGCCCGCGGCGCCTTGCGTGTAAATAATGCCCGGCACCATGCCCTGGCGGCGCAGAGCGCGTGCGCTGCCCTTGCCTTGGGTGGCTTTTTCGACCGCGTTCATGACGTGGTGGCTGGTTTGTGGACGGCTGTTCATAAGGTAAACCCTTTGATTCATTCGCTTATCCGGCTGCCTTGACCCCATGCCAAGGAACCCGTTGCCCGCGAAGGGGGAGAACTGTGTTCTGCCGCGCTTTTAGGCGGTGAAAGGGCGGCTGTCAAGCATTTGTATTGTTTAGTGCATGGCAATATTGGCGGGCACCAGCGGTAACCCCGCCTCGGTGAGCAACTCCACCAGTTTCCGTGCCTCGGCCTGGCCCGCATCGGCGTAGGGAACCGGTTGCGCGTGCCCCCACACCGGTTTGGGCCAGCAGGCATCGCCCTCCCACCGCGCGATAATGTGGATATGCAGCTGCGGCACCATGTTGCCGATGGCGGCGACGTTCATTTTGGTGGGCTTATGGTGGGCCTTCAGAGCGTCGTGCACGGCGCGGACTTCGTCCATCACGGGCTGAAAGTCGACCTCGGGGAGGTCGGTGAGGTCGCGGCAGCCGGTGCGGTTGGGCACCAAGATAACCCACGGAAACTGGCTGAACTGGTGGTTCAGGAGCACCTGACAGATGGGCAGGGTGCCGACAAGGATGGTGTCGGCGGCCAATTGGGGATGTAGCATGGGTCTATTTAGCCCCCAATTTGGGGTGGGCGCCAAGTAAAATTCGCTGAATGTCCTTACGAAAGGTTACATAAAAAAAAGGGTTTATATCTGCCCTAAAATGTGGCAAAACCCACAAGACGTTGTCAACTATTGGACCCACGCCGCACGCCATGCCCGCTGAAGCCGACACCCTGCAAACCCTGGACGAGCTCGGCCATACCTACAAATACGGGTTTGTGACCGATGTGGCCACCGATATGGCGCCTGTGGGCCTGACGGCGGACACCATTCGTTTTCTCTCGGCCAAAAAAGACGAGCCTCAATGGCTGCTAGACTGGCGCCTGAAAGCCTTTGCCGTGTGGCAGGGCATGACGCCCCCCACATGGCAAAAGCCGAACATTCCCCCCATTGATTACCAGGCCCTGAGCTACTACGCCGCCCCCAAAGGCATGGGCAATGGCCCCACAAGCCTGGATGAGATTGACCCGGAAATACGCCGCACCTATGAAAAGTTGGGTATCCCGCTGAAAGAACAAGAGATTTTGGCGGGTGTAACCGGTGGTGCCCCCGCCGACAGCGGCCGCCGCGTGGCCGTGGACGCCGTGTTTGACAGCGTGAGTGTGGCCACCACCTTCCGCGCTGAACTGGCCAAGGCCGGGGTGATTTTCTGCCCGATTTCGGAGGCCATACGCGAGCACCCCGAGCTGGTGCAGCGCTACCTGGGCCGTGTGGTGCCCGTGGCCGACAACTACTATGCGGCGATGAACAGTGCCGTGTTCAGTGACGGAAGTTTTGTGTATGTGCCCAAAGGGGTGCGCTGCCCGATGGAGCTTTCGACCTACTTCCGCATTAACGCCCGCAACACCGGCCAGTTTGAGCGCACGCTGATTTTGGCCGACGAGGGCAGCCATGTGAGCTATTTGGAGGGCTGCACCGCCCCCCAACGCGATGAAAACCAGCTGCATGCTGCTGTTGTGGAGCTGGTGGCCATGGCTGGCGCCACCATTAAGTATTCGACCGTGCAAAACTGGTACCCCGGCGATGCCGACGGCAAAGGTGGCATTTACAACTTTGTAACCAAGCGGGGCTTATGCCGCGGGGCAAAAAGCAAGATTTCGTGGACCCAGGTGGAAACCGGCAGCGCCATAACCTGGAAATACCCCAGCTGCATTCTGGAAGGCGATGACAGCGTGGGCGAGTTTTACAGCGTGGCCCTGACCCGCCACAAACAAGCCGCCGACACCGGCACCAAGATGATCCACCGGGGCAAGCGCACCCGCAGCATTATCATTGCCAAAGGCATTTCTGCCGATGCGGGCGACAACACCTACCGTGGGCTCGTGGATATTTCCCCCGCCGCCACCGGCAGCCGCAACTACACCCAGTGCGACAGCCTGCTGATTGGCAACCGCTGTGGGGCCCATACTATCCCCTACATTAAAGTGCACAACGCCAGCAGCACGGTGGAGCATGAAGCCACCACCAGCAAGATTTCGGATGACCAATTGTTTTACTGCGCCCAGCGCGGGCTGCCTGAACAAGACGCCGTGGCGATGATTGTGAACGGATTTGCCAAAGAGGTTTTGCAGCAATTACCGATGGAATTTGCCGTGGAAGCGCAAAAGCTGCTCGGGATTTCGCTGGAAGGGAGCGTGGGCTAATGCGCCATGCAGGGGACCAACGCACCAAGGGCCCGCACATGGCGGGCCCTCGGACGTTCGCGTTCAGTGCGTGCGGTAGAATGACAACAGCCATTTTTCGCACCCATAAAGCAACTTTTCCCACATCAGATGGAGCATCATGGATTCCTCCTAGGAGTGGACTTAAACGCGCGAATGTTACTGGCGGGACTATGCGTAAGCTTACAGAAACTGGCAAGATAGGATAATATATTGATATGCAGGCGATTTTAGAGATTTCTGACCTGAAGGTGCAGGTGGAAGAGGCCGGAAAAGCCATTTTGCAGGGCGTGAATTTGACCGTGCGCCCCGGCGAGCTGCACGCCATTATGGGCCCCAACGGCGCCGGCAAAAGCACCCTTGGCTACACCTTGGCCGGCCGTGACGGCTATGAGGTGCTGGCGGGGGACATAACCCTTGATGGTTCTTCGTTGTTGGACATGGACGCGGATGCGCGGGCGCGGGCGGGTGTGTTCTTGGCGTTCCAGTATCCGGTTGAGCTGCCCGGCGTGAATGTGGCCAACTTCCTGCGCACCGCGATGAACGCCCACCGCACCGCACGCGGCGAGCCCGAGCTGGATGTGCTGGCGTTTTTGAAGCTGTGCCGTGCCGAAATGGCCAAGCTGGCCATGCCCGAAGACTTTTTAAGCCGCAGCGTGAACACCGGGTTTTCGGGGGGTGAGAAAAAGCGTTTTGAGATTTTGCAAATGGCGCTGTTGCAGCCGACTTTGGCGATTTTGGATGAGACCGACTCGGGCCTGGATATTGACGCGTTGCGCATTGTAGCGGCCGGTGTGAATGCCTTGCGCACCCCCGAACGTGGTTGGGTGGTGATTACGCACTACCAGCGCCTGCTGGACTATTTACAGCCGACCCATGTGCATATTCTGGCCAACCCCGATGGTATGGGCGGGCGCATTGTGCGCAGCGGCGGGCCTGAACTGGCCGCCCAGCTGGAAGCCGAAGGCTATGAAAAATTGGGTGTGGCCTAACATGACCGTGGCTCTGCCCACCCCGGCGTTGGAAGCGTGGCGCTACAGCCATCTGGCCCGTGCGGTGGCGTTGGTGCAGCCGCGCGAGGCATGCCTTGCCCCCACGCTTGACCGCGAAACCTTGCAGCGTTTGGAAGCGGCGTTACCCGTGGTGGCAGGCCCCCACCTGGTGCTGTGGCGCGGGCAGGTGGTGCAGGCGCTTTCCCCCCTGGACAGTTTACCCGCCGGGGTGCGCGTGGTTAGCAGCCCGGCCTTGCCGGTGGCCGAGCCGCTGGACGGCCTGGATGCGTTGACCACGGCGGGCGCGGTGCAGGTGGCCATTGAAGGTGAGGTGGGAGTGCCGCTGCATCTGATCCATATCGGCGGGGGGCACGACGTGGCCACCCATGTGGACATCACGTTGGCGCCCCGTGCTGCGGCCACGGTGGTGGAGCACCATGTGGCCTTGGCTGATTGGGCCGGGTTTAACCATGTGCAGGTGACCCTTCAGCTGGGGGAACAGGCGCGCCTGACCCATGCCGTATGGGCCGAGGTGGG
>CANHVX010000042.1 GCA_947464215.1 Pseudomonadaceae bacterium
CCAGCAGTGCGGGCAGCCGGTGGGTGGTTTGCGGGCCAAAGACGATTTTCACCGCTGGGGCCTGCTGCATGACCTTGGCGCCCAGCGCCTGCCCCGTGCAGCCGCCCACCGCAATGATGGCGTTGGGGGAGGCTTTGCGGATACGGCCGATATCGGAGAACACCTTATCATCGGCCTTTTCGCGGATGTGGCAGGTGTTGAGCACCACCAATTCGGCCTCGGCCGGGTCTTCCACCAGGCCAAAGCCCTGCGGTTGCAACAGCTCGGCGATGCGCAGGCCATCATACACATTCATCTGGCAGCCATAGCTCTTCAGATACAGGCCGCGGGCGGCTTTGGTTGCGGCGATGGCATCGGTGATACGGACGGGCATGGCGCGGGTTTAGCAATATCCCGCGCAGAATTCAAGCGAATTGAAGGCTGTAGACGCAGGCGTCGGTGCCATCGGCGTAATACCCCCGGCGCGTGGCCTGCGCGGTGAGGCCTACCCTTTGGTAGAGATTACGGGCGGCGGTGTTATCGGCCCGCACCTCGAGCGTGAGGCCCAGGGCCCCAGCCGCCTTGGCCTCGGCCAGCAGCGCCTGCATAAGCACCGCCCCCAACCCCTGCCGGCGTGCCGCGGGAGGGGTGTAGATGCTGAGAATATCGGCCACTTCAGCCCCCCGCACCCGCGCCACCACGTGCGCCGGGCCCGCCCGCCACAGCCCATAGCCCACCGCCAACAGCCGCGCCAGTTCGGCAGCTGACAGCACGGGGTCGGCCCAATCCTCGGGCGCGTGGAGCCCCGGCCAGCGCGTGACCTGGGGTGCCACTAGAGCCGCAGCCCGCGTTTGACTTCCTTATACACCACTTTGCGAAAGTCTATCACGTGGTTGATAAGCCAGCCCATATCGACCCAGGCCAGCTGCTCGAATTCCTTATCGGTGGCGCGTTTGAGGTCGGGGAGGCCGGGCTCGAGATATTCGAACATAAACCATTTTTGCGTTTGCCCGACGAACTTGCGCCCGACTGTCCATTCCGGCGGCAGAACGTAGGTTGTCCAATCGTGCAGCTCGCGCAGCAAACGCACATCCTGCGGCATGATGCCCGTTTCCTCGCGTAGTTCGCGGTAGGCGGCCGTGGCGGGTTTCTCGCGGCCTTCTATCCCCCCTTGCGGCAACTGCCACGCCTTGGACCCACTGGCGTGCGACCTTAACCCCGCCAACACAAGGCCTTGGCTGTTGCGCACCACCAACCCCACATTACGCCGCAACCGCCCCACCGGCTGCAGAGCAGGAGATTCGAGCGGCGCGACCGTGGCAACACGGGGTGCTGAAACGGCGCCCTTGGCCGCTTCTGCCCCACCTGGAGCAAGCCGTGGGGTTCCCCCACCACCTGCCGCGCCTTCGACCGGGTGCGAAGGCGGATTGCCGTGCCCCGGGTGACGGGGCTTCCGTGGCCGCCGCTTACGGGGCCTAAAGCTATTCATGCCGTTACCTTACGGCGATTTATGCGCCCCCGCAATGATTATACGACAATCTGGACACTTAACGGGCAACGGACAGCGCCGCCGAAGGGCTGACCAATACCACGCCGGCGGCAGCCACCGCCGGAAGCTCGGTTTCCAGCACGGCGAGCGTTTCGGGCAGCGGGTGGCCTATCACCACCACGGGCGTGGTGTTGCCCGCACGCGCGCGCTTTTGCGCCAACACCACCGCGCGATACATTTCGGCCCGGATGGCGGCGGGCGTGGGCACGTGGTCGAGGAAGACATCGCGCGTGGCCCAGGGGAGGTTCAGGCCCTGCACCGCCTGGCGCGTGGCGGTGGGAGCGGCGGTTTTGCTATCGATAAAATACAGCCCCTCGTGCGCGAGGCGCGCCAGCGCCACCTGCATGCCCGCCGGCCACTGGGTAAAGCGGCTGCCCATGTGGTTGTTCACCCCTTCGGCTACGCCGCGCAAGGGGGCCAGATTGTGCTCGACATTGGCGACGATGGTGGCCGAATCCATGCCCACCTTCAGCCCGTGGGGGCCCATGTCGGGCTCGGCTGCCGCGCCGTGCGCCTGCGGCTCCATCGGCAGGTGCAGCAAGACCGGGTGGCCCTTGGCCTTGGCCTGCTGTGCTTGCGTGGCCGTGCCCTCGCCCGCTACCAAAAAGGACAGCGCCACCGGCGATGGCAAGTTGGCGATAGCCCGTGCGCTGAGGCTGGGCACCATGCCCATATCATCGAGGATAATGACGATGCGGCCAGGCCCCTGCGGAAAGGGCTGCACCGCCCCCTCTTGAGTGGCCGCGGGACGCTGCTCGGCCGCCGGGGGGACTTCGGTGGCTGAGGCGGTGACAGAGACAGTGGCTGTGGCGTAGGCGGTGGGCGACGCAGGGAGCGAGGTGGGCGTGGGGAGCGTGGGGAGCGTGGGGAGCGTGGGGAGCGTGGGGAGCGCGGGGGGGGCTTCGCGTGGCACGTGTGCGGGTTCGGGTGCGGCAACCTGAGCCGCCCCCCGATGGCCAGCCGGGGGCTGATACACCCCAAGCCACACGGCCGCGCCCAAGGCCGCCGCCGCCGCCACAACCACCACCACCAGCGCGCCCAACAGCCACACCGGCCACATCAACGCCAGCCGCGTTTCGGTTATCCAGGTGGGTTTACGACGACGCGGCATAGCGGCATTCTTTACTTTGATTCATACGCCCTGCCCGCGCCCCGTGAGGGACGACGCACCCCGTTAGGGGCGCGCCTGCTGCTTGGCGTTGGCGGCTGTCATCAGCGTTTTGAGCACCACGACCGCGCGGTCGAGCTGGGCATCGGGCTTGCCATCCATCCCCGCCAGCGTTTGGCTGGGCGTTTTGGCTTTTGCGGGCAAATACACCTCGGACGGCACATCGGTGCGCAGCGGGCGCGTTTCGCTAGCCAAGGTGGCCGACCCCGCGCTGAGGTGCCCCACCAGACCGGCTTCGGACGGCATATCTTCGTCGTCGAGCGCGAAGCGTTCCTGCTCTTTCGTTTTCAGCGGCTTCACCAAAATATCGGGGATGATGCCGTGCGCCTGAATGCTGCTGCCGCTGGGGGTATAATACAGCGCCGTGGTAAGCCGCATGCCCGCATTGCCCGGCAAATTGAAGATGGTTTGCACGCTGCCCTTACCGAAGCTTTTGGTGCCCAGCACCAAGCCGCGCTTGTTATCTTGCAGGGCGCCCGCCACGATCTCGGCCGCGCTAGCGCTGCCGCCATTGACCAGCACCACCAAGGGGCGGCCCTTCAGAATATCGCCGGCGCCTGCGGTGTAGCGGGAATCTTGCCCTGGAATACGGCCACGTGTGCTGACGATTTCGCCCTCTTCGAGGAAATCATCGGCCACGGCAATGGCTTGGGTGAGCAGGCCACCGGGGTTGTTGCGAAGATCGAGCACCAGGCCCTTCAAGGGCCCCTTGTTCGCTTTCTCGAGCTCGGCCATGTGGTTGACCAGCGTGTTCTCGGTGAAATCGTTGAAGCTGGTGATGCGCAGGTAGCCAACCCCGGACTCGACCAGGCGGCTCTTGACCGGCTTCACCTGAATTTTGGCGCGCGTGATGACCACCGGGAAGGTGCGCTTCTCGTCTTCGCGCAGGATCACCAACTTCACGGGTGTGCCGGGCTTGCCGCGCATGAGATCGACCGCGTCCTTCAGCGACATGCCCTGCACATCGCGCGTGCCGATGCGGATGATAAGATCGCCGCTCATCAGGCCCGCCTTATCGGCCGGTGTATCTTCGATAGGGGACACCACCTTGACTAGGCCGCCTTCCATCGTGACCTCTATCCCCAGCCCGCCAAACTCGCCCTGAGTGGACTGTTGCAGCTCGGTGAAATCTTCTTCGTCCATATAGGAGCTGTGGGGATCGAGGCTGGTGAGCATGCCATTGATGGCGTTTTCGATCACTTTGGTTTCTGTCACCTGCTCGACGTAGCTGGTGCGGATTTTTTCCAGCACGTGGGCAAAGACATCGAGCTTTTCATACACCGCCGGGTCTACGTTGCGGCCCTGCGCCGCAACCGGCCCCGCCACCGCTGCCAACACGCCCACCGCGACCCCGCAGGCCAGCGCACGGCCACCCAACGCCCGTTGAACATACACCCGAAACCCGAAAGATTGATTTTGCATGGCACCGCGACTTATTGTGAATTGATGTTGATGAACACTACTTGCTTTTAACCCATTCCACAACTGCCGACACCGCCCTTCTGCTTACCGCCGCCTGTTTGGCACGCAGGATTGCGCTAGGGAGCCAGACCATCGGCCACTTTTGCGGCCAGCGCCGCCAGCACGTTCTGCCACTCGGCATCGGGGGTTATTTCCTGACGCACCACCTGGGCCACGCCGGGCGGCAGCTTCACCGCATCCTTGGCGGTAGTAACCAATGTTAAGCCGTGCATCTGCGCCTGCCGCCGCAGATAGGCGACACTGCGCGGCGGGTAGGCGTAGTGGTCGGCGTAGCGCACCGTGGCCGACACCTGCAACCCGGCCTGGCGCAGGGCGGCAAAAAATTTATCGGGGTTGCCCAACCCGCAAAATGCCAGCAGAGACTTGCCCGCCAGCGCCTTGACATCGGCCGCCACCAGCTGCGTGTGCGGGCGGTAAGTGAGCAGCCCGTAATAGGGCGGCGCCTCGGTGGTGGGGGTGGGTTTGGCGTTCAGCAGCACGGCAAAATCGGCCCGGGTGCGCGCGCCAAGGCTCTCGCGTAGCGGGCCTGCGGGCAGCACCAGCCCGTTGCCAAACGGCCAGGGGCGCGCGCCATCGAGCACCAAAATATCGACCGTGCGCGCGACATCGCGCCGTTGAAAGGCATCATCGAGCACAATAAAGGTGGCCCCGGCCTGCTCGGCCCGGCGCACCACCGCCGGGCGGTTGGCACCCACCCACACCGCCACCCGCTGCCCGGCACAGGCGGTGGCGAGCATCCGCGCTTCATCGCCCACCAGGGCCGCCGGGTGCTCGGGCCGCACCTGCAAGGGCTGCGCGCCCATCTGCCCCCCGTAGCCGCGCATCACCACCGCGACCTGCTCGCCACGTGCGGCAAAATGGGTGGCCAAGGCCTCGACAAGGGGGGTTTTGCCGCTGCCCCCCACCGACAGATTGCCCACCGACACCACCGGCACCGCCGCATAATAGGCCCGCGCCGCCCGCATGCGCCCCACCACGCCCGCAACCCACCCATACACCACCGCCAGTGGCGCCAACACCAACGCCGGCACGCTCAGCCGTGGGCGCCACCAAAAGGACGGTTGCTGCATGGCCTTCCCCCTTCCCGGAGTGTTGTTGGTTTTGTTGCCCCCATTCGGCCAGAAAGTCGGCCGCGAATCAAGCCCCCAAATCTATGCCGCGTGTTGGCGGACCTTTAGGCGTGGGGCAACTGCGACAAAATGGCTTGGGCGGCCTTCTCGGCGCTGCCGCCGCGCTTGGGCATCTCGGCCCACAATTTTTGCTGCTGGGCGGTGTGCACCGCGTCGTCGGTGAGGTAGGGCTTCACCGCTTTGGCCAAGGCCTCGCGCGTGGCGAGCTCGGGCTGGCCCTTGGGCATGACCGTGAGCAGCCCGGCCGCCGTGAGGTCGGGGACCATATCGGCAAAGTTATCCATATAGGGGCCCGTGCAGGTGGGGACGTTCAGCTTCAGCGGCTCGAGCGGGTTATGGCCGCCGTGCTTGACCAGGCTGCCACCCATCACCACCACACGTGCCAGGCGATACCAGAGGCCAAGCTCACCCAGGGTATCGGCCACGAACACATCGGTGTGGCGCGCGCCGCCCACCACGGGCATCTCGCCCAGGCCCCGGCGCTTCACCGCCTTCACAAACCGTTGCGCCGCATTGGCCGCCTGCGTGCCCCGATGCGGGTGCCGCGGCACTATGACCGTAAGCAATTCCGGCACCGACGGCTTGAGCAACATGTGCAGCTGCGCAAACTGCTCTTCCTCGCCCGGGTGCGTGCTGGCCGCCACCAACACCGGACGGCCTTGCAAGGCGGCCCGGAACTTCTCGACCGCCGCATTATCGACCGGCAACGGGGGCGCGTCATACTTCAAATTGCCGCCCACTTCGGCCTGGCGCGCGCCCAGCTTGGTGAGCCGCTGCACATCGACCTCGCTTTGCGCCAACACCCGCACAAACCGCGCCAACAACGGGCGAAAAAACCACCCCCACTTCTGGTAGCGGGGCCAGGAGCGGTTGGAAATACGGCCGTTCAGCAACACCGGGCGCGGCGCGCGCGCCAAGAGCTCGGGCCAGAAATCGCTTTCGACAAACACGCTGACATCGGGTTTCCAGTGCGCGAAGAACCCGGCGGCGGCCGAGGAGGTATCGAGCGGGGCATACTGCATAATAACCGGCCCCGTACCCGGCAACTGCGGCACCCGTTTGGCCATAATGTTGCGCCCGGTGGAGGTGCCCGTGGTGAGCAACAGCGGCAACCCGGGCCGCAGCTCGCGCAGGCGGTGCAGCACGGGGAAATAGCTCACCACCTCGCCCACACTGGCGCCGTGCACCCACACCAAGGGCCCGGATGGGCGGGGGGTATCTGGGCGGCCCAGGCGCTCGTGGAAAAGCTCGCGCTGCTCGCGCCCGCGCAGGACGCGCCAGAGCATCAGGATGAAAATAAGCGGCGCCAAAATGAACTTCAGCAAGCGGTAGGCGAATAAGGTCATGGGACTCCGATATGATTATCTGCTCAGGCTAACGCGCGCGCCGCCCGCGGCCAAGCGGCACCGCGCCGGTTTCTGCCTGCTCTTGCAGCGTATTCAGCGTTTGAGTGAGGCTCTGCGGTGTGGGCTGTGACAATGCTGCACCCCACACCACCGTAAAGGTTGCAAAGGGCAACGGCAGCCGGAAATTATCCCAGCTGCGCACCGCCCATGAGGGGTGCGCGCTGGCCGCACAGGGAATAAGCGGCAGGCCGGTAAGCCGCGCCAACTCGGAGGCGCCCTCTTTGGCCTGATGCAGCGGGCCACGCGGGCCATCGGGCGTGAGAAACAGGCTGTTGCCCGCACGCGCCATGCGGATAAGCGACCGCGCCGCCGGCACCGCCTGCTTGCTGCTGCTGCCCACTGCCGCCCCAATGCCATAGTGCCGCGCAATCGCTTGCGTAAGGCGGCCATCGGTGCTGGCGCTCATCAGCCCCACCAAGGGCCGTGGAGCATTGGGCGCCGCCAGCAGGGGCACCGCAAACATGTTTTGATGCCATAACGCCAGCAGGACGGCGCCTTGCGTGAGCTCGGCCGGGGGAGCCCCCAGATAACGCACCCGCGCGGTGGCAAACACCAGCCGCCCATAGGCGGCAATGGCACGTGCGCAGACCGCCAACACCCAGGGATGAGAAACCCGAATACGCATGGTGTGTTGGTAGCTGAAAAGCCCCACCCCCGCAAGAGGCCTCTCGCGCCCACCCACCCCACGA
>CANHVX010000043.1 GCA_947464215.1 Pseudomonadaceae bacterium
TGGGCGCGGGTGCCGCCGGGGTGGCGGGGGCCTCGGCCTCGGGGGCGGGCGGGGCTTCGGTGGCAGAAGGCGCACCAACGCCGGGTATAAAGAAGGGGTCATCACCTGCGGGGGCGCTTTGGCTGTCCGTGCTTTCGCTGTCCACACCATCGGGGGCGGCAACGGGGCCTTTGGTGCTTTTGGCCACGGGGCCGGTTTTACGGCGGGGTTTGTCGCCGCAGCCCAGCAACATCAGGTCATAGCGGGGGTGGTCCAGGGTGGCCACATCGGGCATGGTGGCCAGCATCCATCCGGCAAACCAGTCGCTGCTGCGGCCGGGTTCGCCCACGGTCAACCAGGCCATGTCCCGTCCGGGCACACCGCCCGTGTCGGGGGCGCAGCGGTCAAGGGTTACCGTTAAACCGTTCAGGGTTTGCGGCGTTCCGGCTTGCAGAATGGGAAACACGCGCACGTTGGTTTGTTTATCCAACCACAGCACGCGCGCACTTTGGGTGGCCGGTCCAACCGGGGGCTGGGTGGCAGAGGTCTGGGCATGGCCAGAAACTGCGTAAAGGGGGGCCAAAGCCACAACAGCCAACCACGGGCGTCGAAGAATCATCCGGAAGCTCCTTGTTGTTGGCAACAGCGTAAAGCTGTTTGAATTATGCGGGGCGTGTCTGCAGCACGCGTTAAACAATGGGGCAAAGCGCGTTAGTGGTCAATCAGCAGCGCATCTACCGCGCGCAACTGGGTGGCAATCTCGGTCAGGCTGGGGGCGGCAGTGGGGTTTAGGGCCACAATCTGGCGTGTTTTCAGCTTGGCCAGTGCCGCTTGGGCACCTTTAATGGTCAGTTTTTGGTCATAGAGAAGCCCCCGAATGTGCATCACCACGGTCACATCATCGGGCCGATAGAACCGCCGGCCGCCGCTGGCTTTCATCGGTTGCAGCACGGGGAATTTGCTTTCCCAGAAGCGCAGCACATGGGTGGCCACACCGGCATGTGCGGCCATTTCCGCAATAGTTTTGTAGGCGCTTTCGCGCTTCCCATGGGCTTTGGGTGTCGGGGGCGGAGCCTTTTTCCGCCCCTGTGGGCTATCAGAATCCATCGCGGTGTCCATCAAACGCAGGTTCAGCAATGGGGTGTAACTAAGGCTTATTTCCCGCCGTTCATGCGGGCTTTCAAAATATGGCTGGCGCGGAAGCTCAACACACGGCGGGCAGAAATCGGAACTTCCACGCCGGTTTTGGGGTTGCGGCCCAGGCGTTGGCGCTTGCTGCGCACCGAGAAGTTGCCGAAGGTGGAAAGCTTAATCGTTTCGCCTTTGGCCAGCACTTTGCTGAGTTCTTCAAACACTTGGTCAACCAGCGCTTGGGCGGCTTTGCGGGTCAGGCCCACTTCTTGGTAAACGGCTTCGGCCAAGTCCATGCGGGTCAAAGTCTTTTCAGTAATCACCATCACATTATCCCCCTGTTTTGTTCACAAACCAAATCTGGCGCACCGTAACCCCCGCCCGCGCCATCGTCAAGCACACGCGCTACAAAAAAAGCCATATTTTCAACATAACATGCATACGCAATGGCTGAAAATAAACGTAAATGCCGCCGCCGAAAACAGAGGCCTACCACCGCAGGGCGGCGCTGCTCCACACAAAGCCGGCCCCAAAGGCCAGCAGCAGCAGCAGGTGCCCGGGGCGTAGGCGCCCCTCTTCGGCGGCCACATCCAGGGCCAACGGGATACTCGCCGCGCTGGTGTTGGCATGGCGGTCCAGGGTGATAACAACCTTGTCACGCGGCATCGCCAAATCCTGGGCCACAGCATCTAAAATGCGTATGTTGGCTTGGTGCGGCACCAACCAGTCCACGTCGGCCAGCGTCGCGCCGGCGCGGGCCAGCAACGCGTCGGCGTGGGCGCGGTCGCCCATGTGGCGTACGGCGTGGCGGAACACCTCTCGCCCGTTCATGTGCACCACACCGGCGCGTTGGCCCTGGGCCACGCCGTGGGTGCTGGTAAGTTCGGGGGCCAAGGTTCCATCGGCGCCAAGGCTGTAGGCCAACAGGCCACGGCCGGAAGAAACCGCCTCTTTTTTCAGCAGCACGGCACCTGCGCCGTCGCCAAACAACACGCAGGTGCCACGGTCAGTCCAATCCACCAGGTTGGAAAAACTTTCCGCCCCAATCACCAGCGCATAATCCAGCGTGTGGGCGGCCAGAAGCCCTTCTGCCACCGCCAGCGCATGCACAAACCCGCTGCATGCGGCATTTATGTCTAGCACGGCTGCCGTGGCGGGCAACCCCAGGGCTGCGTGCACCAGGGCGGCTACACTGGGGAAGGTATAATCCGGCGTGCAGGTGGCCACCACCAGAACCCCCACCGCGTGGGCGGGCATTCCCGCTTTGGCTAAAGCGGCGCGGGCGGCATCGCGGGCCAGCGTGAAGGTGCTTTCGCCGTCACTTACAATATGGCGCTGAAGAATCCCGGTGCGGCTTTCAATCCAATCCGGCGTGCTGTCCAATCCGCGGGCGGCAATCAGGTCGGCATTGGTCCAAGCGCGGGCGGGCAAGGCACGGCCGGTGGCCACCACGGCCACGCGGGTTGCAGCATAAGCGGGAACAGTCATCATAAGGCTAATCTGCCATAATTTATGCCTAAATCCCACCCGTAAGGCAAAAAAAAGCAGCCCAAGGGCTGCGTCGTAAAAACCAAGAAGGCTTATTCGCCGGCGGTTTCGGCGTCGGCCTGCACTTTAACCTTGGCGGGCTTGATAACCTTGCCACGGAAGGTCACCGCACCGGTGTCATCGCGGCCGGCGTGGTGGCGCAGGCGCAAGGTGCCGTGGGCGGCATCAAGGGTGTAGGCGCCGGCAACAGCTTCCGCTTGGCGTGCTTGACGCATACCTTTGCGGCTGGGGGTGGTTTTGCGCTTTGGAACGGCCATGGCCTTATTCTCCTCAATAATCTCATCAAAAGCCCACAAAAGGCCTTATCTCTGGGGGGCAATACCCCATTTCTCACCCCCAATCAAGCACTTTTTCAACGCGAAGGGCGGCTGCGGGGCGCGCGGGGGGCGGGCGTGTCGGGCCACACCACGCCATGGCGGGCGGCCACGGCCTTTATTTCGTCAAATTTTTCGTTTTTAATCAATGGCATATAAGCCAAAAGCCGCCCATGCAAAGCTCCCGCATAGGCGCGCACCTCTTTGCCCACGGTCATATCGCCCACACCGGCTTCGCGCAGGCCGATATCCAGCCGGTCCACCACCTCTTCCAGCACGCGCTGTTGCATTTTCACATCAAGGGGTGCCATGGTTTCGGCCAAACAGAGGCACAGGCACTCAAATTTGGCTTGGCGTGCGGGCTCGTTGCGGCTGTCGGCGGCCCATATGGCGGGCCAGCGGCGGCGGGCGTCGGCAAAGGCGTCATCCACCAGCGGGCTTACTGGGGGCGCATCCCCCCTTGCACGAACGAGCCGGCCCACGTAACCTAACCAGTCATGAAACCCCATCTTCGCATTCTTTCTGTTGCTGCATTGGCCGCGCTTCTGTGCGTGTCCTGCGCCGAAACCCTCGACACCCACGGCCAGGTCATCCTGCCGTCGCGGCTGGCGCAAATCAAGGTGGGAGAAACCACGCAGCAGCAGGTGTTGCAGCTATTGGGCAGCCCCAGCGCGCAGGGCACACTGAATGATAGCCGATGGTATTACATCACCAGCACAGTGGGCAGCAAGGCGTTTCAGCCGTATAACCTGAAATCTCGCAAGGTCCTGGTGCTCGACTTCGACCCCTCCTCCACCGTCGTGCTGAAGATGGCCCAGAAAACCGAGGCTCAAGGGCGCGAGATAGACCCCGACAGCACCAAAACCAGCACCCAAGGCCAAAGCATGGGCTTCACCGAGCAAATGTTCGGCAACCTTGGCATGGGGGCTAAATAAACGGCGGGGTTGAGGGGCATATGCAACCCACGCTCACGTCATCGCAGCGCGGCGCTCTTTTTGGGCTAGATGCCCGCATTGCGCTCGGCATTTTTGCCGTCATGGCGGTCATAGCCACGGTGGTGGCCTACGGGCGCATTACCACGGCCAAACAGGTGGCCTTGGTGGCCGAGCTTACAGCCATCGATAACGCCCTGCTCAACTACCAAACCGATATGGGCACGTTTTTTCTGTTTACGCTGAATAAGGAACCCGACGACACCTCCAGCCTCGACGATATCACCGCCCTCTGGAACCCCGAGATGGTGAAGGAAGGCTTCCGTAAAAACTGGAATGGCCCGTATCTGATGCGCGAAACCCGCCGCTCGCGCGAATTTGGCAATTATTCGTTTTTTTATGCCCAACCCGATCGGAAAAACTACTGCACCACCACCTCTGCCTGCCATGTCTGGGTGTCACTCACCGGCGTTCCGGCCGAGATGTGGGACAAGGTGAACACCATCTTCGACGAAGCCGGCGGCAAGCAGCGCGAAGAAAAGGGCGAAACGCTCAGCACCGGGCGTGTGCAGGCCGATGCCGCAACATCGCCCCGCGCGTTGTTTTTCCGCGGCATTGCACGTCCACAACTTTAAGGGTTCCGCCATGCCAATGTGTCCTCACGCCTCCCCTGCCCGCAGCACCCAACGCGGGGCGCTGTTCGGGCTCGATGCCCGTATCGCCCTCGCCATTTTCGGGCTCTTGTCCGTGGTGGCCGGGGCCAGTATGGTCCTGAATCTCGACGAATCGCGCGCCAAAGGCCTGGTGGCCGAACTGGTCGATACCGCCCGCGCGGTCGAGGCCTACCACGAAGACCTCCGCACCGATATTTTCCAAAGCCTGACCGAACCGACCGAATCCCGGGCCTTCCAGGCGCTGTTCGATAACGCGGTGATTACCGAGGCCGACAATCTCCGCGCCCGCTGGAACGGCCCGTATGTGAAAACCACCAGCGTGCGCAGCAACAATTATGGCGAGATGAGCATCCAAAAGCGCGGCCCCAATCACGCCCAACCGTGCGACCCCGAAGGCCTGTGCTTTTTGTGGCTCGTCTATAGCCAGGTCAAGCCGTCACTCATGAAGGAGGCCAACAAGCTGATAGACCCCGAAGCCGAGCGCGACCCGCAAACCATGGGCCGCCTGCAATGGAGCCAATCGGAAGATAGCTTCCAAACGCTATATTTCCGCGCCGCCAAGGCCCTCAGCCCCATCACACTGCAATAACACGCCGCCAGGCCAATCAATCAGGTCAAACGCAGAGCCCGAGGGTGGGTAACCGTCATGGCGAGGCGTCATCCCGGCGCAGGCCGGGACCCACGAAGACAATCGTGTCATACGCCCCACCAAAACAACGCAGCCACCCAAGTCCCCTTTTGTCATTCTCGAAGCAAGGTTTGCTTGGCACGCGGAACGCGGGCCGTAGCAAACCCGCTTCGGGAATCTCATCCCCCCAGGCACACCCACCTCTAAACGCAGCCCCCGTTCCCGATAACCCGCCCCCCCACCGCCCAAAAGCCGCGGGCATTTCCCCTTGCCACCCACGCACGAATAGTATACACACCAATCAAATCTCATCCCGTTTCCCGCCACGCCACCGCAGGAGGTTCCTATGGCGAATCAGGTAATTTCTTTTCTCCTAGCCGTTCAAACCGGCAATATCAGAAAGCTCAAAGCAGCCCGTCAAGCGGCCCGTGCAGAACTTCAAGCAGCAGACTACGCACACGCCTTAAACATTGCTGCAGAAAAAGGCGACACAAAAGCCTTAATCACACTCTCTCAACTCTCCAACAGGCAGCTCAACTCCTTAAGTTATTGGAATGCAGCAACCAGCGCAGCCTTAAAGGGCCACACCCAAACCATGATCAAAGCCTTTGAACTCATGGCGACGGAACCCGATATTAATCCAGGTTACGGATACATATTTATCATGGCCTGTGAAAAGAATTATGTGGATACCGCCATCAAGATACATAATCTCGCCAAAGGCACCATATATCCTGAGGAAATCAGTCTAGCCTTCGAAAGTGTGGCGGGTCAGGGCTCCACCAAAAACGTCGTCAAACTCCATAAGCAACTTAAAAATCAAATCTGGCCTGGAGCATATGGAACGGCATTTGTCAGGGCCGCCTTAAACGGCCATCTCGAAACCGCAATCAAACTTCGCTCTCTTGCCAGAGCGAACATCACCGAGAGGGACTATCGCAAAGCGCTCGAATATGCAGCCACGCATGGGCACGCCGACATGGTGAGAGTGGTTCATGCGCTAGCCAAAGGCCATAAGCTCGAGAAAGCCTACTCAAATGCCTTCATCAACGCATCAGAAAACGGCCATGCCGACGTGGTCATCACGCTTCATCAACTGGCCGCCGCGCAGATCGATGCCAAGCATTACGGTCAGGCACTGCTCAACGCATCAAGAAAGGGGCACACGCATACAGTCACCACACTTCACACGCTTGCCAATGGCAAAATAACGCCAAGAGATTACATCAAAGCCTACCAATCGGCCCTGTTCGATGGCCACACCGCCACGGCCGAACAAATCGCCCAGCTGGCGCCGCCAAGTACGACCGCCCAACCCGCCTAACCCCCCGAAAAGCCCCCGCCGCCCAAAAGCCGCGGGGGTTTTCCCTTGCCACCCACGCACGAATAGTATACACACCAATCAAATCTCATCCCGTTTCCCGCCATAAAAAGGAGCATCCCATGGCGAACCCCATCGAAGCTTTCCTCAAGGCCGCCAAAAACGGCAATATAAAAGCCCTTCACGCGGCCCACACCGCCGCTAACGGCCAGATCTCGGCCGAGGATTACGGCAGGGCCCTTTACTGGGCCGCCGGAAACGGCCACACCGCCACGGTCAAAACCGTGCACGGCCTATCCAACGGCCAGATCGCGGCCGAGGATTACGGCAGGGCCCTTTGCTGGGCCGCAGACTACAGCCACACCGCAACGGTTAAAGCCGTGCACATCCTGTCCAACGGCCAGATCTCGGCCAAGGATTACGGCAGGGCCCTTTACTGGGCCGCCGGAAACGGCCACACCGCCACGGCCGAAGCCGTGCACAGCCTGTCCAACGGCCAGATCCCGGCCGCGGGATACGGCTTGGCCCTTGACTGGGCCGCGGAAAACGGCCACACCGCCACGGCCGAACGCATCAAAAAGCTGGCGCCAAAACACACCCCTCCTCACGATAACCCGATAATCCGCTAACCCGAACCCCCGCCGCCCAAAAGCCGCGGGGGTTTCCCCTTGCCACCCACGCACGAATAGTATACACACCAATCAAATCTCATCCCGTTTCCCGCCATAAAAAGGAGCATCCCATGGCGAACCCCATCGAAGCTTTCCTCAAGGCCGCCAAAAACGGCAATATAA
>CANHVX010000044.1 GCA_947464215.1 Pseudomonadaceae bacterium
CCTCGGGTTTCTCGGCCAGATTGCCGCACTGCGGGCAGGTGCCGAGTTTGGTGGCGGCATCGGCCAGCGCCTGCACGAGCCCCGTGAGCCGCGACGGTTCGGCCAACACATGCAACGCCACCCGCTGCGCGCTGCGCGGGCCCATGCCCGGCAGTTTTGCCAGAGTGCGCAGCAGTGTGTTGAGGGCCTGCATCGCCAACCGTGCGCCTAAAGGATACCCGGGATGCTGAGGCCGCCGGTGACGGCGCTCATCTTCGCCTTGGTGAGCTCGTTCGCCTTGGTGAGCGCATCGGCAAAGGCGGCCTTGACCAGATCTTCCAGCAAGGAGGGATCGGAGGCGTCCATGGCCTCGGGTTTGATGCGGATGGATTTCATCTCGTGCGCCCCGGAGAGCGTGATGGTGACCATACCATTGCCGGCCTGGCCTTCGAGTGTGGCGGCCGCCAGCTCGGTTTGGGCCTTTTGCAGGTTGGCCTGCATCGCTTGCGCTTTCTTCATCATATCGAACATGTTAGCCATGGGGTTTTCCTTTCGTATCTGGGTTTAGTGGTGGGCCGGGAGAGGGGGGGCTACGGATTCTACCTCGGCGCCGGGAAACAGTTCGAGGGCGGCTTTAACTTCGGCAGAGGCAGAGGCTGCCGTTACGCGCTCGCGCGTTTCTGCCGCATGCACCTCGGCCAAGGTTGCCGGGCGTGTGCCCGCAGCGCCCACCTCGGCCTCGAGGTCGATCTGCCAGGATTGGCCTGTGGTGGCCAGCAGGGCCGCCTTGAGGTCGCGCGCTAGCTGCTCGGGGAGTTTTAACCCCCGGCTGATGTGCACAGTGAGGTGCGTCCCTTCCAGCTTCTGGCAGCTGACCTGGCGTTCCAGCTCGGCGGCCAGGGCGGGTTTTTCGGCCCGCAAAGCCGCCACCAATGCCCCCCAGCTGGTGGGCAAGCTGGCACGGAGCGTCTCGGCGTGGCGGACCTTTTCTTCGCCCACCAAGCCCGCGGTAACCACCGGTAAGTGATGTGCCACCTGCGCCGCCTGCGTGTGCGCCACCGCCATGGCGCCCGCCGTGGAGGCCGGGGGAGAGGCGCCGGCCACGTGGGCTTCGGCCTGTTTCCAGATCTGTTCCAGCGGGGGCAGGGGCGCCAGATAGGCCATGCGCACCAAAGCCATGCTGAGCGTTTCGTAGGGGCGGGGCGCGTTTTTCACCTCGGCCAGCGCGGCAAACCCCACCTGATACGCCCGGCTGATTTGCGGCAGCGCCATGCTTTGGGCCAAGGGCATCGCGTGGCGGCGCTCGATTTCGGTCAGGTGTGCGCCCTCGGCCAAGGTGGGAATCAGTTTCAGGCGTGTGAGCGTGTGCAGGCATTCCAGCATCCCTTGCAGCAGGCCCAAGGCATCGGCGCCGCCGGCATACAACCCATCAAGCTGGGCCAAGGCCGCGGGCACCTCGCCCTTTAACAGGCTGGTGAGCAAGGGCCAGATGACCGCACGGTCGGCCACGCCCAGCATCTCTTCCACCACCCGCACGCCGATGGGTTGGCCGTGGCTGAGCGCAATGGCTTGGTCGAGCAGGCTTAAGCCATCGCGCACCGAGCCATCGGCCGCGCGGGCGATAAGCTGCACGGCGCCGGCTTCGGCAACCACGCTCTCTTTTTCCAGCAGGCTGGTAAAATACGGCTCGAGGACTTCGCTTGGGACACGCTTGAGATCGAACCTCTGGCAGCGGCTGAGCACGGTGAGTGGGATTTTTTGCACATCGGTGGTGGCAAAGATAAATTTCACCCGCGCGGGCGGTTCTTCCAGCGTTTTTAACAGCGCATTGAACGCGGTGGTGCTCAGCATGTGCACTTCGTCGATAATATAGACCTTAAACCGCCCCGACACCGGCGCGTAATTTACCCCCTCAAACAGCCGCTGGATATCTTCGACACTGCGGTTGGAAGCGGCGTCGAACTCATACACATCGACATGGCGGCCGGTGCGGATGGCCTCGACCTGGGTGTCGGTATCTGGCCATGTTGCGCTGGGGCCGTTCTCGCAATTGAGGGCCATCGCCAGCAGCCGCGCGGTGCTTGTTTTGCCCGTGCCGCGGATACCCGTGAGCACATAGGCATGGTGCAACCGCCCCGCCGCAATCGCATTGGTAAGTGTGCGCACCAATGCTTCCTGGCCCACCAGCTCGGCAAAGGTGCGGCTGCGATACTTGCGCGCAAGAACAATATAATCGGCTGGCTGATGTTCCCCCATGCGCGATGTATAGCGTATTTGTGCCGGTATGGGGAGGAGGGCCCACAAAGAAAGTCTCATCTGCAACGTGGCCCCGCCCGCTCCATGCCATACCGTTGCTCGGTTTCCCGCCTGGCGGGGTTTTGGCTGGGCACGCCGGGGCCAGCTGCTGCTTAACCCCAGACAGGCCCCATGGTCAACCCCGGCCCGCTTCCGGTTGCCGCCGCCAGCCTTTTCCTTTAAGGTGACCGCCATGAGCAAACCCAAGCGTTCCGCCACCCGCGCCGGCAAGCGTGCCAGCCGCCGCTGGCGAAAACAAAGCCCCGCCAATGGCGCGCCCACGGCAGCCCCCCGCGCCGCCAAACCCCGGCGCGAGGGTTCCGGCACCCGTCTGCGCCACTTCTATGACGTGCGGCAATATGCCGTTTTGACCGATGTGGATGGCAAAATACTGATTTTGCAGCTGCCGAAAGATTATGACGAACGTGCCGCAAACACCTGGACCCTGCCCGGCGGCAAGCTTGAACCCACTGACGAACCCGGCGAGGGCCTGCTGCGCGAAATTGCCGAAGAAACCGGACTTCAAGCAACCTTGCAGGGCGTGTGCGCGGTGGGGCGCTGGGCCACCCGCGCCAGCAAAAAATTGGCTATTTTCTACCGTGCCACGGTTGCGGGCCACCAGCCCGACCCCGTGCTTTCTGGAGAGCACCAGCGCGCGGTATGGGTTAGCCTGGAGGAACTGCCAGGATTCCCGTTCCATCGCACCGAAATGGCCCAGGTTATTGACCGTGTGCTGGGCAAACCTGCCGCACCTTCCGTTTGATTCACGAAAAAAGGTAATCTTTCCATGACACATGCACACTTGATCATTCTTGGCAGTGGCGCTGCCGGTTGCACGGCGGCGATTTATGCCGCGCGGGCCGGGCTGGCACCGCTGATGATCCGTGGCAACCAGCCCGGCGGCCAGCTGACCATTACCACCGATGTGGAAAATTACCCCGGGTTTGCCGAAACGATTCAGGGCCCCTGGCTGATGGAGCAAATGGAAGCCCAAGCCAAACACTGTGGGGCCACGATTGTGGGTGACCACATTGTGCAGGCTGACCTGACCGCCAAAACACTGGTGGGCATGGGCGGCGACACCTACACCTTTGATGCGCTGATTGTGGCCACGGGGGCCTCGGCCAAGTGGCTGGGTTTGGAGAGTGAAAAAACCTACAACGGGCGCGGCGTGAGCGCCTGCGCCACCTGCGACGGTGCCTTCTACCGCAACCGCGAGGTGGCCGTGGTGGGAGGGGGCAACACGGCCCTGGAAGAAGCCCTGTATCTGGCCAATATCGCCAAACACGTGACCATCATCCATCGGCGTGACCACTTCCGTGGCGAGAAGGTGTTGCAGGACCGTGTGCTGGCGCACCCCAAAATTTCGGTTATCTGGGACCATGTGGTGGCGGACATTTTGGGAGACCCCCACCCCATGACCGGCGGGGTCACCGGATTACGTTTGGCCCATGCCAGCACCGGCGTGACGCGCGACATTGCTATCCATGGCTTATTTGTGGCGATTGGCCACCAGCCCAACACCAAGCTGTTTGCAGGCCAACTGGATATGGATGCCACGGGCTACTTAGTGGTTGAAAAAGGCACCGTGTTTGCCCTGCGCGATGGCCAGCGTGTGCCGGGCATTTTGGCCGCCGGCGATGTGGCCGACCCCCTTTACCGCCAAGCCGTAACCGCCGCCGGCATGGGTTGCATGGCGGCGCTGGATGCCAACCGTTGGTTGGAAAGCCAACATATATAGCCCCCTGAGACGCCTTAAGAAGCCCCTGAGGGGGCTTTTTTAGACCGTGGCGACGGTGCGCAGCTTGGCCTTGGGGCTTATCTCGGTTTGGGCCAGCACGGGCACAGTGGGCAATGTGCGTTCCACCAACAGGCGCGCAAAGGGCCGTGCGGTCGCACTGGTCAGCAAAATAGGGCTGATACCGGCGTTGAACTGTTTGGCAAAGGTATCGGCCGCCATACGCAGAAAAGCCTGGATTTTATCGGGGGCCATCGCCAACTGGCGCTCGGCGCCGTCTTTGTCGAGCACCACGATGGCATCGTTAAACTCTTTCTCCCAGGCCGGGCTCAGTGCCACGATGGGCAGCACGCCATCGGGCCCGATATGCTGGTGGGTAAGCTGGCGCGCCAGGCGCCCGCGCACGTGCTCGGTGAGCAAGGTTAAATTCCGCTGGCCCGGAACAACCTCGGCCAGGGCTTCCAGAATACTGGGCAAATCGCGCACGCTGACACGCTCGCGCAGCAGGTTTTGCAACACCTTTTGCAGCACGGCTTTGCTGAGCTTCTCGGGCACCAGTTCATCGATAAGTTTGCCGTGGGTGCCTTTGGCCTCTTCGAGCAGTTTATCCAATTCTGTCCGGGTGAGCAGATCGGGGAGGTTATCCTTCACGATTTCGGTGAGGTGGGTGACGATGACGTTGGCGTTATCGACCACCGTGTAGCCATTAAACTGCGCGCTCTCGCGCTGTGTGTCGCTTATCCACTTTGCCGGTAGGCCGAAGGTTGGCTCGACCGTATCGCGCCCCTCGAGCCCGCCGAGTGTGCCCCCGGTTGGGTCCATCGCCAGCAGTAACCCGGGCTCGAGAGTGCCGCCGCCGGCCTTGGTCTCCTTGATATAAATGGTATAATCGCCGGCCTTAAGCTGGAGATTATCTTGAATGCGCACGCTGGGGATGACAAACCCCAGCTCGCGCGCCAACTGGCGGCGTGTGGCCTTGATTTGCTCGGTTAAGCGGCCGCCCTTGGATTCGTCGATCAGGTTCAGCAGGCCGTAGCCCAGTTCCAGCCGCAACGTATCGACATGCAACAAACTGGCCAATGGCTGTTCCGGCGGCGCCGCTGCCGCCGATTCTGCCTTGGCAACGGCCTCGGCGCGGGCGGTATCTTGCCGCTTTTGCGCCTCGGCCCGCAGCGCGTTTTGTTGGGCATACCAGCCTGCCGCACCTAACCCACCCGCTAAAAGCCAAAACGGCATTACAGGCATGCCGGGCAATATGGAAATAAGCCCGATAAGCCCTGCGGCCACATACAATGTGCGCGGGCTGGCCCCCAACTGGCGGAACAAGGCCGTTCCCGCGACTTCCGACGTGCCCGATTTGGCCACCAGCATACCCGCCGCGATGGAAATGGTAAGCGCCGGAATATAGGCCACCAAGCCATCGCCCACCGTGAGCAAAACGTAGCGTTCGGCCGCCTGGGCCAGGGTCATCCCGTGCGTGGTGCTGCCGACGATAATCCCCACCACAATATTGATGGCGGTGATAATCAGCCCCGCGATCGCATCGCCGCGCACAAACTTGCTGGCACCATCCATTGCCCCGTAAAAACCCGTTTCCTGCTCTAATTCGGAACGGCGGGTGCGGGCTTCGTCTTCTTTGATAAGGCCGGCGTTGAGGTCGGCGTCGATGGCCATCTGTTTGCCAGGCAAACTATCGAGCGTGAAGCGGGCGGCGACTTCCGCAATGCGCCCCGAACCTTTGGTGATAACCACAAAGTTGACGATAATCAGAATGGAAAACAGCACCAGACCGATAACAAAATTGCCGCCCATAATCACGTTGCCGAAGGCCTCGATGATGTGTCCGGCCGCGGCCGCGCTGGTATGGCCCTCTTCCAGGATAAGGCGGGTAGAGGCAATATTCAGCGCCAGCCGAAAGGTGGTGGTGACCAACAACAGCATCGGGAAGGCCGTGAACTCGAGTGCCTTTCTCACGAACAGAACTGTGAGAAGGATGAGCAGGCTGATGGCGATGTTGGCGGCAATCAGAATATCGAGCAGGAAGCTGGGGAGGGGCACAAAAAACAGCACGATCAGCGCGATAACGCCCATCGCCAGCAGGACATCCTGCTGGCGGGCGTTGCGGAGAATGGCGGCGAAATCCATATGCGGTTCTTGTAAGTGGGCCCTTTGACCCGCAGGTTAGGCATAACCTGGCTGCTTGGCAAGGCTTTACCCTAAACCAACCAAAACAAAGCCCCCTTTGCGAGGGGGCTTTGCAGATGCCCTTACGGGCGACCAGACTACTGGAGCAGACGCAGCAGGAGGCTGGGTTGCTGGTTGGCCTGGCTGAGGAGGTTGATACCCGCTTGCAGCAGCACTTGCTTGCTGGTGAAGCTGGTGATCTCGCTGCTCACGTCCACATCCATCAGCGCGCTTTGGGCGGCTGTGGTGTTTTCGATCGCCACGTTAATGCTGGCGTTGGCAAACTCCAGACGCGACTGGCTGGCACCAATGTCGGCTCGGCGGCTGGACACGGTGTTGATCGCCGCGTTCAGGGCGGTGATAGAGGCGTTGGCGTTGGCTGCCGTATCCACGGTGCTGGAGTTAATACCCAGCGCTGTGGTGGTGGCACTGTTCAGCGATACGGTGATGCTGTCGTTCGAGGTCACACCGGTACCCACCTTAAAGTCGAAGCTGGTGGTGTTGGTGGTGGCGCTACGAGCACCGACGAGGGATCCGAAGTCGCCCATGTCGATAACGGCAACGTCGCCTGTGGCCATAGCTGTTCTTACGTTCATTTCAATCGTGAACGAGTTGTTGGCGTTCGCGGCGCCTTGACCGGTGAAGGTCACCGTTTTGGTGCCCGTTGTGCCGAGTGCTACGGCAGCGCTGGTGAAGGTGACGCCGTTCAGCACGGTGCTGAAGGTGGCGTTACCACCTGCCACAGATGTTGAGGTGAGGCGGGCATTGCTGACGTTGCCGAAGTCGAACGCCGTGGTTGTTACACCATCGCCGTTGGAGACCATACGGGTCAGCGAGGCTTCGGTGGCTGCGGTGCCGCCCGATTCGATACCTGCGGCGGCTGTGGTGCCGAAGAAGGTGCCGGTACCGGCAAACGTGCCGGTGGCCGTGCCCGTTACGGTTGCGGTAACAGAGAAGGTGTTGCCTTGGCCATCGCTGAAGTTAAAGACACCGGTTGCGGAGGCTGTTGA
>CANHVX010000045.1 GCA_947464215.1 Pseudomonadaceae bacterium
ATAGGGGAGAAGACGCATGGCGGCAAACGTCATCAACTTTGAGCCAGCGGCTGTGAAGGTGACCCACCTTTCTGCCCGAGACAAACACACCAAGGAGGGAACAAACATGCCAAATCTGATGGAAGAACGCATTGGCTACAAACCATTTGGCTACCCATGGGCCTATGAAGCCTGGCTGATGCAGCAGCGCATCCACTGGCTGCCCGAAGAAGTGCCGATGGCCGACGATGTGAAAGACTGGAGCACCAAGCTCAACCCTGCGGAAAAAAACCTGCTGACGCAAATCTTCCGCTTCTTCACCCAGAGCGACGTGGAAGTGAACAACTGCTACAACCGCCACTACATGCAGGTGTTCAAGCCCACCGAAGTGTTGATGATGCTGGGCAGCTTTTCCAACATGGAAACCGTGCACGTGGCCGCCTATAGCCACCTTCTGGATACCATTGGCATGCCGGAAGTAGAGTATTCGGCCTTTATGGAATACTCGGCCATGAAGGACAAATATGACTACATGCACGGCTTTGACATGAAGAACAAACACAACATCGCCATGACGATGGCCGTGTTTGGTGGCTTCACGGAAGGGCTTGCGCTGTTTGCCAGCTTTGCCATGCTGATGAACTTCCCGCGCTTCAACAAAATGAAGGGCATGGGCCAGATTGTAACCTGGAGCGTGCGCGATGAAACGTTGCACTGCCAGTGCGTGATTAAGCTCTTCAACACCTTTGTGCAAGAAAACCCCGAAATTTGGGGCGATGCGCTGAAGAATGACATCACGGACGCCTGCAAGAAGATTGTGGGGATGGAAGACAAATTCATCGACCTCGCGTTTGAAATGGGCCCCGTGGAAGGCATGACCGCTGATGATGTGAAAGGCTATATCCGTTATATCGCCGACCGCCGCCTGCGCAGCCTGAACATTGAACCCGTTTACGGCACAGAGAAAAACCCTCTGCCGTGGATGGACCTGATGCTCAATGCCGACGAGCACGCCAACTTCTTTGAACAGCGCGCCACGGAATACGCCAAAGCCAGCACCCGCGGCGGTTGGGACGAAGCCTTTGATGCCATGCTGGAAAGCAGCAGCATTGAAACCGCCCACAGCCCCGTGAACATGGAAGACTGGGACAAGAGCAAACTGGCCAATGTGTTCAAGCCGCTGCAAGAACAATTCGGCCGCGGTTAAGCACACACCCCACCCCCTTAAGGCCCCGCATGGGGCCTTTTGGTTGGCATGGAGCCACGGTTGCTCTAGGCTGTGCTTATGGTTATTGCGGCCCTTCAGAAATTCCTGGCCATGGAGCGCGCCAGCAGCTGGTTGCTGATTGGCGCGGCTGTGCTGGCGTTGGTTCTTACCAACTCGGCGGTGGGAGACCTCTGGCTGAGTTTCTGGAAAACCTCTACCCCCCTTCACCTGCCCACCGGCTTTGCCACGCTTGCGCTGCCCAATTATCTGGGCGCGTGGGTGAAAGACGGGCTGATGAGTATCTTCTTTGTGTTGGTGGGGCTGGAGATGAAGCGTGAGCTGGTGCTGGGGCACCTCCGCCAACGCGCGCAAGCCCTGTTGCCGCTGCTGGCGGCCATTGGCGGCATGGCCGTGCCTGCTGCCATTTATGCCGCCTTCAATGCCCATAACCCCGCCACGGCCCATGGGTGGGCTATCCCCTGTGCCACCGACATTGCGTTTGCGCTGGGGGTGCTGGGCCTGCTTGGCAACCGCGTGCCGCCTGCGTTGAAAGTGCTGCTGCTGGCCATTGCCATTTTTGATGACCTTGGCGCCATTCTGATTATTGCGTTGTTCTATACGGGTGCCGAAGCCCCCGTGCAGCCCCTGTGGCTGATGATGGCGGCAGGGTTTTTGCTGCTCTGGCGCGCCGCCTGGCAAGACCGTGGCACCCCACGCGCGCCATGGCCGCTGCGCCTGTTGCTGGGCCTTGGCGTATGGCTGGCCATGCTGCCCAGCGGTATCCACCCCAGTGTGGGGGCCGTGGCGCTGGCCCTGCTGGTGCCCGTGCATAACCACCACCGCCCCACCAAAGACAGCCCGCTGATTGCCCTAGAACACCGTTTGCACCCATGGGTGGCGTTTGGCATCATGCCCCTGTTTGCCCTTGCCAATGCAGGCATCCCTTTTGCAGATGTGGCAAGCGCGGGGGCAGATTCGGCCGTGCTGTGGGGGGTGGCGCTGGGCTTGCTGATCGGGAAGCCGATTGGTATTGCCGGAACCATCTTTCTTGCAGACATATCCGGCATTGCACGGCGCCCCAGCGGTATCAGCTGGCCTATGATTGTGGGCATGGGCTTGATTGCCGGCATCGGCTTCACCATGAGCCTGTTTGTGACCATGCTCGCCTTCCCGGTGGGCGATGCCGCCGACATTGGGGCCGCCAAAGCGGGGGTTTTGGTGGGAAGTATTCTTGCTTCGGCGTTTGGGCTGGCGCTGTTGGCCCGTGTGCTGCCCTTTACACACCAAAAAAGCCGACCCTAACCAGGGCCAGCTTTTTCAGGATTCTTCGTGATCAGATCCACAGGGTTGTGGTTGGTGTCGGCCGGGGCCGATGCGGTGTGAACAGTTGCTTCAAGGCTTCCAGCAATAACGGAACAATATCTTCCGCCGTTTTGGGGTAATGCAGCGCCCGGCTGGCACCGGCCGCCAAGGCGCTGGGGTTATCGCGCGTGTCGGAGGGGTGTTCCAACAACACCAGCACCCGGCTATGCGCCAAGATTGCATGCAGCGTAAGAAGCCGCGTCAGCATGAGGCCATCGAGCCAATGCCGCCCACGCATACGCGGTGTGCGCACGTGGATAAGGATCAGATCATAGGCCACTGGCGCATGGTGCATCAGGCTGAGTGTTTCGCGGTAGTCGTCGGTGTGCACCACGCGCCAGAGCGGGCGCATCTGTTGCAACTGCATGGCTACGGCTGAGGTGAGAGGATCGACAAACAAGACACGGGGTTCGGCACGCGAATGCACGCTATAAGAGGACCTATGCGGCACTTCCTTGGGCATGGGCATACTCCATGAAACGGGAGGTAACCCGCCCATGTTAGCCAATTGCTTGCCCACGTCAACCGCTTAGGCTATGAAAACCCTATGACCTTCCATGTTCATATCTTAACGCTCTTCCCGCAGGCCTTCCCCGGACTGCTGGGCCATAGTGTGGTGGGGCGCGCGCACGACAAAGGCCTGTGGCAGCTGGGCGTGACCAATATCCGTGATTTTGCCACCGATAAACACCGCACCGTGGACGACACCCCCTATGGCGGTGGCGCCGGTATGGTGCTGAAGCCCGACGTGGTTGCCGCCGCCCTACGTGCCGCCAAAGCGGCCCATGGCGGTGGCCATGTGGTTTTTCTGGGGCCTGCCGGCAAACGCTTTGTGCAGACCGACGCGCGACGTTTAGCGGCCCTGGAGGCGCCTCTTATCCTGCTCTGTGGGCATTATGAAGGCATTGACCAGCGCGTGCTGGATGCGGAGGTGGATGAAACCCTCTCGGTGGGCGATTTTGTGCTTTCGGGTGGAGAACCCGCCGCCATGGTGATGGTGGATGCCATTGTGCGCCTGCGGCCCGGCGTGCTGGGCGCCGATGCCAGCTTGCACGAGGAAAGTTTTGATATCGCCGATGAACAGGGCAACCCCTTGGTGGAATACCCGCATTTTACCCGCCCTGCCACCTGGGAAGGGCACGAGGTGCCCCCGGTGCTGCAAAACGGGAACCATGCCGAGATTGCCGCATGGCGGCTTATGCAGGCCAAAGCTCGCACCGCCAAGCTGAAACCCTAACCCACCACTGCAAAAAAACCGCCCACAAAGGGCGGTTTTTTGTAGAAGAAAAGCCTTACGCTTTGGCAGGGCCATACTTCTTCATGAATTTTTCTACACGGCCCATGCTGTCGATGTTGCGACGCTCGCCTGTGTAGGCAGGGTGATTGTTAGAATCGATCACCAGCTGAACCTTGTCGCTTTCCGCGCCATACGTGGTGCGGGTTTGGTATGTTTCCCCCGTGGTCATTTGCACGGTGACCATGTGATAGGGCGGGTGAATATCTTTTTTCATCGCAACTTGCTTTCGTCTCTGGGCGGGGTATAGGCATAAAACAGGGCCCCGTCAAGGGGTTTTCCCCCTTAATTCAGGCCGTTGGCTAAGGCCTCGTCGGTTAATTTGGCGGCCAATTTGGCGTCTACGCTGCTTTTCAGGAGCTTTTCAGCCACTTGCACAGCCACTTCGGCCACCTCGGCACGGACACTGCGGAGCGCTTCCGTGCGGGCATATTCGATTTGCTTACGCGCATCTTCGGCCTTACGTGCCAGCTCTTCTTCCATCTGCGTCACGCGTTCCTTCACCAACGCCTCGGCTTCGGCGCGGGCCTTGCTGATGAGCTCGGCAGATTCCTTACGCGATTCGGCCAACTTCTTCGCATATTCAGATGCTTGCTCTTCAGCACCGGCTTTAGCAGCGGCGGCGGCGTCGAGGTCGGCGGCGATACGTGCCGCCCGGGCATCGAGCGTGGCCAAGACGGCCGGCACCACCACACGCGCCATCACCACCAGAAGAATCAGGAACGCGGCTGCGGTCCAGAAATACTGGCTTTGTAGATAGGTGAGAACAAACAGTTCCATAGGCAAAAATTACCTTGTTTTACAAGGTTTAAAGCACGAACAGAATCATGGCGGCGATCACGAACGCAAACAGGGCGATCGCTTCAACCAGCGCCATACCAATGAACAAGTATGTTTTCAGGCTGCCTTCGGCACTTGGCTGACGGCCCACGGCTTCAAAAAACTTACCGAATACCATGCCAAGACCAATACCTGCGCCAATCATCCCGCAGGCGGCAATACCCGCGCCAATGGCTTTGAGCATGGTGAGGTCGGTTGCGGTGTGTGGTTCCATAATGATCATCCTTTTCCTTAGATTTTGGCGTTAATAATTGGCTTGTAGCAAATGCTTAGTGCCCGTGCAAGGCATCGTTGAGATAAACAAGGGTGAGAACTGTAAAAATATAGGCTTGCAGCAGTGCCACAAACACCTCGAGCGCCGTAATGGCGATAAGCAAGGCAAACGGCAGCACGGCCATAGGAGACAGAACACTGATGTTTGACCAGCTTAAGCCACTGCTTTCAGCCCCCGCCAAGCCCAACAACATCACGCAAAAACCTGCAAAAATCTTCAGCAACACGTGGCCCGCCACCATGTTGGCGGCCAGACGCACGGCGAGCGTTAACGGGCGGGCCAAGAAGCTTATGATTTCCAACGGAACAATAAGAGGGGCCAGCCACCAGGGCGTGCCCGCCGGCAGAAACATAGCAAAGAAATGAAGGCCTTGCGTGTAAACACCCACCCCCATCACCAACAAGAACACCATAAGCCCCATAAAGGCTGTGGTGGTGAATTGGCTGGTGACGGTAAAGCTGTGCGGAATCATCCCCACCAGGTTGAGCGTGGCGATAAACAGGAACGTTGTCAGCACCAAAGGCAAAAACGGCAGTGCCGCCTTACCCGCTGTATCGCGCGTTAAATTGCGGATAAATTCCACCGTAACCTCGACAAACCCCTGCAAACGGCCCGGAACGATAGCCATACGAGCCACGCCGGCCATAAAAATGGCCAAAATGGTGGCCGTGGCCACACCTGTCCAGAGGGCCTGGTTGGTGATGGTAAGATCTAACCCGCCGATATATAACGGATAAAGAGCTTCAACTTTGAACTGGTGGAGAGGGTTTAAAGCCATAAAGGCCTTGTAGCAAGGCCTTGAGACGCCGTCAATTCTCTTGTGAGGGCTTGGAATTGAGGGCCCGCCAAATTTCCCGCAGGGCGGCCGCAAAGCCTAAACCTAACCCCGCCAAGCTCCCCCATGGCAGGGAATTCATTATATAATCAAAGCCATAACCAAGCGCACCCCCCACCAACACACAGGCTAAAAACAGCCCGCCCGCGCCGGCGCCTGGGGGCGGATTATCGGGCTGCGGTGCCGGTTTTGGCGGCATAGGCCGACTCTAACGCCTTGTTGATTTGGCTATAATTGACGGCGCCATCCAGCTCTGCGCCATTGATGAAAAAGGTGGGCGTGCCCTTGATGGCCAGCACTGTCCGTGCTGTTTCCTTGCTGGCAAGTACTTGTTTATGCAGGTTTTCATCGGTGATGCAGGCCTCGACCTGGGCGGGCGTGAGGCCAGCCAGCGCCGCCGTGGCTTTGATTTCGGACATCGGGTCGGGCGAGGTAACAATCTGTTTTTGCTTGGCAAAAAAGGCCTCGGCCAGCGGATAAAACTGGCTTGACGGCACGCAGCGCGCCACCTTGGCCATACCTAAGGCCATGTTATCCCATGGTAAATCGCGCAGAACGTAGTTTGCTTTGCCGGTTTCAACCCACTCTTTTTTGACCTGCGGCAGTGTTTTCTCTTTAAAATCGGCGCAGTGGGAGCATGTCATGCTGGCGTACTCGATAATGGTAACGGGCGCCATGGGTGAGCCCAAAACTTTGTCATCTACTTGAATTTGAAGTGCTTCTTGGCGTGTTTGGGTGGACTGAGCCACTGCGGCGCCCGCGGGTGCTGACACGGCGCCCGTTGCCGCTTGGGTGGCGCCTGTTGCCGCTTGAGCGGTTTGCACGGAGGCCCCCCGGCCAGGCCACCACGCCGACCACCAACTTTCGGCATAGACCACCCCCACAATTGCCACCACCTTCACCGCCACCAGTGTGGCCATCAGCATTTTTTGGCGGGAGGAAAGTTTAAACATGGGTGTCTTCCGTTCTTCAGGTTTATGGATTCGGTTTCAGCGCACGAGAGGCCAGGCGGGTGAGCGCCTCGCGCAGTTCGGCATCGGGGACATTCTGGCACACCTTCTGCGCGCGGTGAAGTGTTTCTGCGGCACATGGTAAGCCCTGCGTTGGCTGCCCACGCCCGCCCCCACGGCCTGCCCCACGCGCCACCGCACGTTCGCCACGCACCCGGCTGCGCACCTGCGTGATGGCCGCATAGCCCAGCAGGCTGTTCACCCCTTCGATGATGCTGGGGGTGATATAGGCGACTTCGGCCTGCACCGACGCCGTGCTGGCCGCCAGGTACAAGGTGCTGCCGCTGACCTTTTCTGGGACGGCATGCGCCGCATACAGCGGGCAAATGGCACCCCAGTGCGGCAAAATGTGCGCA
>CANHVX010000046.1 GCA_947464215.1 Pseudomonadaceae bacterium
ACGGGTATCAAGGTGTTCAACTGGTTGGCCACGATGTGGGGCGGCAGCATTGCCTTCACCACCGCCATGAAGTTTGCGGTGGGGTTTGTGGTGCTGTTTACCATTGGGGGGCTCTCGGGCGTGGTGTTGTCCAGCGCCCCGGTTGATTACATGATGCACGACACCTATTACGTTGTCGCCCACATTCACTATGTCTTTGTTACGGGTAGCTTTTTCGGCATGATGGCCGCGCTGTATCACTGGTTCCCCAAGATGACAGGGCGCATGCTGTCGGAAAAAATCGGCAACGTGCACTTCTGGCTGAGCTTTATCAGCGTGAACGTCACCTTCTTCCCGATGCACTTCCTGGGCATGATGGGCATGCCGCGCCGCATCGCCGACTACAACCCGATGTATGCCGACCTCAACATGCTGTGCACCATTGGCGCCTTCCTGTTTGGCATCACGCAACTGTTGATCATCATCAACCTTATCTACAGCGCCAAACGCGGCAAAAAGGCACCCGCAAACCCCTGGGGCGCCACCACGCTAGAGTGGACCCACACCAGCAGCCCCCCGCACGAGCACAACTTCGAGAAAATTCCCGTGTGGACGCACAAAGACGCCTATCCGCATCATTAATCCGTAGCGATATCAGGCCCATACCATGGATAAGCGTCAATTGTTACAGCAGCACAAGGCCAACCAACGCCTGGCGATAGGCCTGCTGCTGTTTGCCGGTGCGGTGGCGGCCAGTGTGTTTGGCTGGCGCTTGGCGCACCATAAGCCCGCGATGCCCTCGGGCAGCGGCTATGGGATGGCCTATGTGCACGAGAATACACCCCCATCAACCTCGCAAGCGGAGACCCCCGATGCCCGATAATCTGCATTACAACAAGGCCGAGCTGGAGAAGGATTACACCAACACCTACCATATGTTCATGAAGGCGGGGGCCATCGGGGTGGTCGGGGCCATTATCTATTTTTTTGCGATGGTGGTGTATCTGGGCGGCTGGAGCCACACCCACTCCGATGATTTTGTGCGCGATTTTGGCGACCGCATCACCATCGAATACGGCGGCAAAAAACTGCCGATGTTCGAAGACCCATCCCTGGCCGCCCAAACTGCCAACCACCGCCCGTTAAACCAGTCGGAACCCCAACCGAAAGCGCAAAATCATGGCCAATAACCACCACGCCGACCACGAGTTTTACATCCCCGCCGGCAGCATTTGGCCGCCCGTTAGCTGCCTGGGCGCGGGCTTGCTGGCCTTTGGGTTTATCGGGCACTTGCATTTTCAACCCGCCATCATCGGCAATGGGCTGATGGTGGTGGGCGGGCTTATCACGCTCATGGCCGCCTTGCAGTGGTTCGCCGAGATGACCCGTTCCGCAGGCGCGCGCGGCTACGGCAAGGGCATGGTGCCGTTGGTGCAAGATCTGGCCCAGCGCTACGGGATGATTTTCTTTATTGTCTCGGAAGTGATGTTTTTCAGCGCGTTTTTTGCCGCCTATTTCTTTTTGCGCGCCCACAACCCCGAGTGGCCACCGGCCAATATTGCAGAAATTCCCGTGCATTTGCCGATGCTGGCCACGCTCATTTTATTGACAAGTGGCGCAACCATCACCTGGGCGCACCATGCGCTGCTCACCAACCGCCGCCAGGCGGCGATGACGGCCACCGGCCTCACCTGGGGCCTCGGGGTAATCTTTTTGGGGGTGCAGGCCTATGAGTATGCGCACTTGGTGCACGAAGGTGTAGGCTTAACCAGCGGCGTGTTTGGTTCTATTTTTTACATGATAACGGGCTTTCACGGCTTCCACGTGCTGTTGGGGTCTCTCATGCTGATGTGGGCCCATTGGCGCATGAAAAAGGGCGATTACACCCGCCACAACCACTTCTACTTCGAAGCCGCCGCCTGGTATTGGCACTTCGTCGACGTGGTCTGGATCGGCCTGTTCCTGTTTGTGTATGTGCTGTAGCGCGAAGCGATAAGTGGGTAGGCCTTCCTATCGCATAGGAGAGGTGCGCACGTCCAACCCAACCGGCCAAGCCGCAACAGATGGTGCCAAGAGATAGGGGAAGTGATGATGCATCCGACCATGCAAACCTATATAAGCCCAAAGGGGGCCGCAGCCTATCTGGCAAAAGAAGCCCCGCACGAAAATGCGCGCAACGCGCAGGCATGGGCATTGCTAGAAGGCCTTGATCTGCAGGGCAAAATTGCGCTCGATATGGGCTGTGGTTTTGGCCGCGATACCGCAGAAATACGCCGCCGGGGGGCAACGTGCTGGGGTGTAGATGTAAGCCCTCCCTTACTTTATGAGGCCCAACAGCGCTATGGGGGCACACAGTGGTGTCAGGCCGATATGTTAACGTTACACACGCCCCCCGCTCAACCGGTCGATTTTATCTGGAGTGCAGCCAGTCTGGTGCATGTGCCTCATGAGGCCGTGGAAGCGTTGGTGACGCGGTGGGTGCGGTGGCTAAATCCAGGTGGATATGTCGGTATTATCACCAAAGCGGGGGTGGGGCAGAGGGTGTTTTACAACCTCGGCGAAGATCTACCGCGCGTCATGGTGTATCACACGTTGGCCCACCTGCGTGGGGTTCTCGAGGGGTGCGGGGCGAAGGTCGAACATGCCACCGAAGCCGATGTAACGGCGTCGGGCGAGCCGTTGCTCTCCATCCGTGCACGATATGAGGGCTAGGTGCCGGGGGCCTAGCGCAAAAAGGGGGCAACCAGCAGCTTATTGTATTCCTGCCAAATGAGCCACAGCCCCACATCTTCGGGCTGAACGGCCAGGATATGCACATGCAGCTGGGGGGCAAGCAGCCGCCCCAATAATGCAACCCGGGCCGCATGGTAAGTGCTCGTAATCACGCCCACATGCGTCGCTCCGGTGGTCGAGGCCCACACGGCCAGGCTCTGCATATTTTGGTGGGTGGTCTGGGCGCTATCCAACATCACACTGGCCAGCTGGGCAGCCGAAAGCGAGGGTGTCAGGTCGGCCACCCGCACCATGGTGTCCAGCGTGGTGCCCGGGTTCACGCCCGAAATAAGCACCGGGCCGTCAAACCCGTGCTGGATGGCGCGCAGGGCGGTTTTTACGCGCCCGCTGCCGCCGGTAAACACGGCTAGGCCGTCTAACTGGGGCGGCAGGGTGGTGTAGGGTGCGGGCAAGGCAAATACAAACAAGGCAAAACCCAAACCATACGCAGAAACCAGGAGGCTTGCTGCCAAGATGAACCGTCCGCGCCACCCCAAAACCGGCGGGCGGGGGATATGGAGGCTTAAAAATGCGTGTGATACGTGGCGCACAATAGATGCATGTATAACACAGGTAAGGCGAACATGGCGAGGGGGGGGCTATACGCGCCGGATCATGCCCAGCGCCGTAAGGGCTGTCACCGCGGCGGCCAGAGCGGGAAGGAGGAGGGGGGCACACAACAGGGCTAACCAGACATTGGCGGCCATGTGGCTAGCCAGCACAGGCGTGGTGGCAGAGGCGGCGGCCAGTAGCGCAGCGGCGGCCAGGGTGCCAACCAGGGTGCCAAGGCAGACGTGGCCGACAACCGAACGCAGCAAGGCCAAGGCCAGCGAAGCGTCGGTGGCGCCAAGTTGAATCAGCAATTGAATGGCATGCTGTCGTGCCAGCAGCCCCACGCGCACGGTCAGCCCGATAATAAGGGCAAGGATAGCCAGCATCACCAGCCCCAGAATGGCCGCGCCGCGCTGGAGGGCTTCAATGATACGTCCAACATCCTGAAGCACGGGGGCATGGTCATCCAGCTCGGCGGTGGGGAAGCCTTGGGCCAGGGTGGCGCGCACGGCGTTGCGGGGGGCATCTCCGGCTACCGAGAGCTGCACCACGGTCGGCAGGGGCAGCGCGGCTGTGTTGCTGATAACGGGGGCCAACCAACCTTGCAGGGTGGTGGGGGGCACTACGGCCACGTTGTCCACACCGGCCAGCGTGGGCAACGTGGCAACCAGCTGGTTCAGGGCGGTGGGGTCGGTGTCTGGCGGCAGATAGATCATGAGGCTGGAACGTTTATCCAGCTGCCAGTGGTGGTAGATGTTGTGGGTCAGCTGGGCGCTGGCGGCACCCAGGGCCACCACCCAGGCCAGCAGGGCGCACAGCGTCACCAGCAGCTTGAAAATACGCATGCGGCGTAAGCCAAGGGCAAGGCTCAGGGCACGGGCCGAGTGGCCGTAGTGGCGCAGGGTGCGCAGGGCTGTGGGGGTAGAGGTCATGTGTTTATGTCGTCTTTGTGTGTCACCAGACATCCGTTTTCCAGACGCAAAATGGGGATTTGTTTGCTGGCAATCAGGCCAACATCGTGGGTGGCGAGCACGATGGTGGTGCCATGCTTGTGGAGTTCGCTGAGAAGGTGGAGAATTTTGCGGGCCATGGCCGCGTCCACGTTGCCGGTGGGTTCATCGGCCAGCAGCAGGTCGGGGCGGTGCACCACGGCGCGGGCAATGGCGGTGCGTTGTTGTTCGCCGCCGGAAAGTTCGCCGGCCGGGCGGTTAGCGAGGGGGGTTAAGCCAACCCATTCCAGCATTTCATCAACCGCATGGGCGGGGGCGTTGGTGTGCACGGGGTTGAGAAGGAGGGGGAGTTCAACATTTTGGCGCACGGTCAGGTGGGGCAGAAGGCGGAAGTCTTGCCAGATGACCCCCAGCTTGCGGCGCAGGGCGGCGCGGGCGCGGCGGTGGGCGCTGTCCACGTGTATGCCATCAATCCACACATCGCCGGTCGAAGGCGGCGTGCTGAGCGTAAGGATGTTGAAGAGGGTGGTTTTGCCGGCGCCACTGGGGCCTGTCAGCAGGTGGAAACTGCCACGTGCCAGCTCAAGCGAAACATGCTGAAGCGCCCAAGGGTTGTGCTGGGCTGTGCCCGAAAGGTAACGGTAGCCAACATGGTCAAGGCGTATCATGGGGATAGGCCCTGTGCGGCTATCAAGGCTGGGTGTGTCGCGGCGGGGGCGGTGGGCGGCGTTCATGCGGGCGGTATGGTAGCCTTGGCCGAGAAAATCGTCTAGGCTGTTGGTCAATAAAACCGAGAAAGCAACAAACGTAGCACGCTCATGCTGACCATTTTGTGCCCGTCCTGCAGTGCCGCCTATCAAATCAAGCCTGAAAAGATAGGCCCGCAGGGCCGTAAGCTCAAGTGCGCCAAGTGCGGCCATGTCTGGGTGGCGATGGTAAGCGTGGCTGCAGAGCCCGAGGCGGCCTCGGTGGATGTGCCGGAGGCGGGTGGGCCTGGGCCAGCTCTGGCGGCGGCGCCTATGCGGGGGGCCGCGGTTGCAGAAGGGGCAAAAGGGAGTGAAGTGGCCGGGGTGGCCAAGGTGGCCGGTGTGGCGCCCATCTCCCCCCCAACGGTGGCCGAGACCATAGAGGAACCTCCCATTGGCCCCGAGGAGGAACCCGCGCCGGTCTCGCTCGACCTCATCGCCCGCCCGCGTTGGAAGATGTATTTCGAGGCCGAGCAAAAATGGCTTACATTTGCGTTTTTTTTGGCGGCATTGGGGCTGGTTGGCGCGGCGGTGGGGGTTGCTATCCAAATGGGTTATGGTTTGCCATGGGGGGGCGGGGCAACACCGGGCGAAGAGGCGGCTCTCCCTGCGGCCGAAGGGGCGGCGAAAGCCGTGTCCGAGGTTGTGGTTCCCGTGGGGGTGGTGGTGCATGGCGTCACAGCCACCGTGGTGAACGACGGGGCGAACCAGATTCTCACGGTCCGTGGCAACGTGGCTAATATCAGCAATCAGACAACCAAACTGCCCTTGCTGCGGGTGGAGTTACTCACCGGCAGCGGCAAAGTGGCCGACTTCTGGAACCCGACATTGGTCACCACCACGCTGCCCGCGCAGGCCGAGATACCGTTTGCGGTCAGCTTTACCAATCCGGTGGGGCAGGCGTATCGGGTGCAGTGGTTTAAGTAGTGTTTTTGGGGGGCCTGCGGCTGCCAATCTCATCAAGGTTGGCTTGGTTTTTTTGGGCTTTGGCTTTGGCCTCGGCGCGGGCCTGTTGCTCGGCCAGAATTTCAAAGCGTTTTTGCGCGGCATAGGCGGCCTGGAGCTTCTCCAGTAAGGCCGCAGCCTGGTCACGCAGATGGGTCAGGTCGCGTTCCAGGGCCAGCATGGCGGTTTGGGCGCGGTGCTGAAAGGCGCCGGCGGCCTGCATACCGCGCACGTCGCCGTCGGCCAGGCCGTCGGCAAAGGCGGCGGCGGCATCTATGTTCCAACGGGCAATGGCGTCTTGGGTGCGGTCTTGGGCGCGGCGGTTGTCAGCCAGGTGCAGCTGAATATCTTCAACCCGCTTTTCTTCCAACTTAATCAGGGTGGTGAGGGTTTTGCCCATGGGGCGGTGGGTTAGCCGTTAAGGGCGCGGGCCAGGGCGGCGTAGCTGTCGGCCATGGTGCTTTTTTCATGGGGCAGCTGCTGCAAAACGGCATTCAGGGCGGGTATCAGGGTAATGGCTTCATCCACCGCCGGGTCGCTGCCGCGGGCATAGGCGCCCAGGCGGATAAGCTCGGCCATGTCGGTATAGGTGCCCAGCACCTGTCGGGCGCGGCGTACCAGGGCATATTCTTGGTCTGTCAAGCACTTGGGCACGGTGCGGCTCACGCTTTGCAGCACATCCACGGCGGGGAAGTGCCCGCGTTCGGCCAACGTGCGCGAGAGCACAATGTGCCCGTCCAGAATACCGCGCACGGCGTCGGCCACGGGCTCTTCCATGTCGCTTCCTTCCACCAGAACGGTGAAAATAGCGGAAATAGAGCCTTTGCCAACACCCGGCCCGGCCCGTTCCAGCAAGCGCGGCAGCTCGGTGAACACGCTGGGGGTGTAGCCGCGGGTGGTGGGGGGTTCGCGGCTGGCCAGGCCAATTTCGCGCTGGGCTTGGGCCAGGCGGGTTACGCTGTCCATCATGAGCAGAACCTTAAAGCCGCAATCGCGGAAATATTCGGCAACCGCCATGGCAAGGTAGGCGGCTTGGCGCTTCATCAGGGGTGTTTCGTCACCGGTGGCGGTGATAACCACGCTGCGGGCGCGGCCGGCCGGCCCCAACTGTTCATGAAGGAATTCATTCAGCTCTTTGCCGCGTTCCCCAATCAGGCCAATAACGGTGATTTCGGCGTGGCTGTGCTGG
>CANHVX010000047.1 GCA_947464215.1 Pseudomonadaceae bacterium
AAACATCTCTATCGGCAGGTTGGGGTTATACTCCAGCGGGCGGATGGCCATATCTTCGCCAAAGGCATTCTCAAAGGCGGACTTCTCCTCATCCGCCGCCAGATCTTCCTCACCCCGCAGCATAGAGTAGAGCCGTTGGATGGTGGTAATCACTACCTTGGCATCAGGCACGATGCGGTTGCGCTGCAGGTGATCCACAATGTAGCTCTCCGCAAAGCGGTGCGGGCTGCCGGCAGGCTTGTACTGCTGAAACTCATTCAGGGTTTGCCGGCCTAGGTTGTTGCGGTCTACCAGAAACAGAATGCGTTTGGCGCCGGCGTAGCGCAGCAGGCGGTTGCTAAAAGTGCACGCGGTAAAGGTTTTACCCGACCCTGTGGCCATTTGCAGCAGTGAGCGCGGCTGATCATCCGCCAGTGAGCGCTCCAGCCCCTGCACTGCCTCAATCTGGCAATCGCGTAGGCCAGCGGTATCCAGTGCCGGCATGGCCTGCAGCCGCTGACGGAGGGAACTAGGGTCTTGCGCCATCTCCAGCAGCGTTTCTGGCCGGTGAAAACTGAACACGGGGCGGGAACGCGGCTTGGGGTCGCGCATCCAGCAAAACTTCATTTCTTCGCCGGTGCTCTCATAGTGGCACAACAGCGGGTTGGCCCAAGTGGCCAGTTTGCCTTCCTCTACCTTCAAATACCCACGGGATTGCTCACCCACGCCGCTGAGCGTCACGCCGGCGGGTTTAGCCTCCACCACCCCCACGGCTTTACCGCCCACAAACAGCATGTAATCGCAGGGGCCCACGGGGGTGGGCCACTCACGCACGGCAACGCCGGTGCCCTCCATGCGGTTGAAGGTGCTGCGGTCACGCACCAGCCAACCCGCTTTTTCAAGCTGGGTATCAATCTTCTGGCGTGCGAGTTGCTCTGGCGTAGGCATTGCAGCGTTTTTACACTATTTTAGTGCTAACTGACTAGCCTTTATGGGATTTTATTGGATGGGATAGGATAGATACCTTGAATAAATAGTGTTAGCCTTCATTCATCATGAAGATCCCTATGCCAGCCCGCAAAGTCGGGATTGAAAAATCAGCCGTTAAAGGTAAAGAAAATCTTGAACGAGTAGATGTTATAACACTGAGAGATGATCTGCCTGCATTTGAATGGGATGAGATCTCTGATGATGAAGCTGTTTTACGTGATAGTAAGCGCTCAAAAATAACGGCTCTGCTTTGTTTTATAAAGCGTACAGAAGATACTAAATCTACACTGAAAATCAGCAAAGTAACTAGAAGCGGAAACATTGAAACTACCACTGATATTACAATCAATGATCATGAAATAAATCAGTTAGCTACCTATATTCAGAAAGCTACATCTCTCAAAGATTTGCCCAAAGGAAAATATCTAACAGTACCGATAGATGGCACAGGCATTTCACTTGCTGGAAATGATCCGGCAGCCGCAGCTAAAGCTCTTATGACTGTGATAGCTCAGCCAGAGCTAATGAAGCATGTCCATGAGGCCGAAATACCTACAAAGTTAGTAGATGCTATACGCCTAGGTTATCGCCTGCAGGTGATGCAGGCAGGGATTGCTAAGCTCAAAACCCTATTAGAGGCGGATAAGCACGATGAGCAAGATTACCAAAAATGGATTCAAGAGTATTCATGGGGATTAGGGAGTCATTACATTACTCTGGAGAAAATCCATCAGTTTGATCGTACACATAAGTTAGATGCATTGGTGCGAAACTACACCGGCTATTGCGATGCTATTGAGTTAAAAAGACCAGATATGAATGTATTAGGCTTTGATAAAAGTCATAATAGTTATTTTTTCACTCGTGAATCATCTATGGCGATTGGTCAAACAGCTGCTTACGTGGAAAAGCTCCACCATGAAGCGCGAAGAGGCCTTGAGGGCGAAGATCATATTAAGGCGTTCTACCCTCATGGTACTGTCGTGATTGGACGATCCCATGATTGGAGCGAAGCTCAACATCAGGGACTGCAGCTACTAAACGGCCACCAACATAGGATTAGAGTGATTACCTATGATCACCTTCTTAAAATAGCTGAAAATCTAATAGCTCAGCTAAGCCCAGAAACTACAGAGTTGCCAAATCCAGCTACTTAGGTTATCGGGCATGTATAGGTAGTGTGTTCATACGATACACTCCATCCAAAACCAAAGGCAGCCGGCGGTTTGGAGGCACAATGTGGGGCCACCTGCGTTGTGTAAAAAGATTGTTGAGATGAAAGAACAAAGGGATGGCAGCGCAATGTGGCAGCTGTCTCCTGCCATTTAACTTGTCTTAATATTGAGAACATTCTCCATTATGCCAACGCCTGCCCGCATCAAGGCACCTATCCTCTGCCCACGGGTGCCAAATGGCGGGGTGGTAATACAGCATGAGGTGAAGAACCGCGAAGGCTCCTAACCAAACCCAACCAAATTTTGGAGCTTCGCGCCATATCACCCACCAACCGCTTAAACACACAAAAGCAGCGAATGCCAACCATAAGCCTAGCGTTAAACCACCATCCATTACCCAATACATTGCAGGGAGCAAAGCAATGAGGCTTATATAAGCCAACAACACCAAACTCCCGCAAGCAGAAGCTACAAGTCTTGCAAACATGAAAATCCTAATAGCGTTCATCAAGTCCTTCTGGCCTTAAGGGTTCAACTAAGTCACGGGCATCTGCGTTAGGGTTTTTGCGCCCTTGGCCGCGCCCGAAAGCATTGGCTCGTTGGTCTTTTGCGGCATCTTCAATGGTTGCCTCAAGCGAGAGTTTTTTCAAGTGAAGATTTATATCTCATTGTCGACAAAGTTATACATGTGAATGTGCTAGGGGATTTTGATAATCCCTGTCTCCCCTGCCAAATCTTCCCCCCACCCTTGCCAACTCAAGCATTTTCCACTAGATAGACCCAAGATATCGAGAGAAAAGGTAAGGAAAACGCACATGAACCCACGCAATCTCACCATGATAGGCACCGGCTACGTAGGCCTGGTCAGCGGCACCTGCTTTGCCGAAGTAGGCTTTAACGTCACCTGCGTCGACCTTAACACAAAAAAATTCAACGATTTAAAAGAAAACGGCGTCATCCCCATCTACGAGCCCGGCTTGGAAGAGATGGTGAAGAAGAACGTGGCGGCCGGCCGCCTGCACTTCACGACAGACTACGCCCAGGCCGTGCCGCAGGCCGACGCGGTGTTTATCGCCGTCGGCACGCCCCAAGATGAAGACGGCAGCGCCGATTTGTCACATGTGGAAGCCGCTGCGCGCCAGATTGCGCCCTATTTGCAGGGCTACACGGTGGTGGTGAACAAGAGCACGGTGCCGGTCACAACAGGCACCCGGGTCGAGAAAATCCTGCGCGAGGTAAACCCGTCAGCCGATGTCGATGTCATCAGCAACCCCGAGTTTCTGCGCGAAGGCGAGGCCATGGAAGACTTTTTGAAGCCCGACCGCATCGTGGTGGGCGTCGAAACCCCCCGCGCCGAGGCCATGATGCGCGGGCTGTATAAGCCCTTTACCGACCAGGGCTACCCGCTGTTTGTCACCAACCGCAGCAGCTCCGAGCTGATTAAGTATGCCGCCAACGCCTTTTTGGCCACCAAAATCACCTTTGTGAACGAGCTGATTGGCCTGTGCGACGCCGTCGGCGCCGATGTGCTGGCGGTCTCCAAGGGGATGGGCATGGATGCCCGCATCGCGCCGCGGTTCTTGCAGCCGGGCCCGGGCTATGGCGGCAGCTGTTTTCCTAAAGATACCAACGCATTGGCCAAAACCGCGCGCGACTACGGCGTCAACCTGCGCTTGGTCGAAGAGACCATCACCACCAACCAAGCCATCAAAGAGAGCATGGTGGAACGCATTGAAAAAGCGCTGGGCGGCAACCTGAAGGGCAAAACCATCGGCGTGTTGGGGTTGGCGTTCAAGGCCAACACCGATGACATGCGCGACGCCTCCGCCCTCACCATTCTGCCCGAATTGCAAAAGCGCGGCGCCATTGTCCAAGCGTATGACCCCGCGGCCATCGAGCGTGCCAGCCAACTTATGCCCACCCTCACCTACAGCGCCACCGCGCTCGAGGCCGTGCAGGGCGCCGATGCCACCGTCATTCTCACCGAATGGCACGAGTTCCGCACGCTCGACCTGTCACAGGTCAAAAAAGCGATGCGCGGCAGCATCGTGGTCGACCTGCGCAATCTCTTCACCACCGAGAGCATGGCCAGCGCCGGGCTCACGCACCATCCCTTGGGCCGCTAAAGCTCCCACGGAAGGCCCTGCGGGGCCTTCTTCATTGTTGCGGCAAAAACAACACACCCCTTTCCAGCCCACCAATGGGGCACACAAACACGTTTTACGCATAACTACATGATATAAAAGTAAGATATAAAATCCTTACTTTTTTTGGTTGTAATTTTTTTTCTTTACAACCTCAGGTTGTGTTTGTAGCATCATCATACCGTCGAACAACAACCCTCGGTAAAGGAAACGCATGATGCCCCTATCATCTTCGACCATCCCCTTCCAAGAGCACCCCATGATAAAGGTCGACGCCATCATTCCCATCCAAACGTTGCAGCCGCGCCATCGCCGCAGCCAAAGCATCGCCGATGAACTCAGCGGCCTCATCCACAGCGGGCACCTCAAGCCCGGCGATAAGTTGCCGACCGAAACGGTGCTGTGCCAGAAATTTGGCGTCAGCCGCACCACCCTGCGCGAGGCGGTGCACATGCTGCGCAGCACGGGCCTGCTCGATGTTACACCCGGCCGGGGCAGTTTTGTCCGCTGTCCAGGTCTCGAGGCGCTGTTGCCATCCTTGGTGCTGGCCGCCCGTGGCAAGGGGGCCATTCCCGCGGCCGAGGTCGCCAGCCTGCGCCTGCTGCTCCAAAAAGACCAATTGCAGAAGGTGCAACCCATCCATCAGCGGGTGAAAGACCACATCAAGCAGCTGTTTCAATACATTTTAGTGCGCAGCGCATCCCCGGCCGAAAATGCGGCGCAAGATGCCGCCTGGCACCAGGCTTTGGTGGGGTTGTCCAATCAGCCGCTGTATGGGTTCATGTCGCAGTTTTTGTTGTCATTGCAAAGCGAACTGCGCGAGGCGGAATACCGCAACCCCGATAACATCCTGCGCACCATCCACCTGCAAATGCGCCTGAACACGGCCCTGCTCGATGGCGATTTTGCCCTGGCCGAGCGCGTTTTGGGGCAGTGCTTGGGCCTTGCCCCGTCCGAGAAGCCCGCCTTGTCGCGCACGGGCACGTAAAAGGGGCCTCGTGGCGGGTAAATTTCCATCCACATGGTCTTCCAAAGCGGCGTTGCTTCGCCTAAGGTGTCGTGATGATATTCACCTGTCTTTCCCTCATTGGCGGCCTTATTTTTCTCACCTTGGGGGCCAATGCCTTGGTCAAAGGGGCGGTTTCCACCGCTCTGCGGGCCAACATCAGCCCGCTGCTGATTGGTCTCACCATTGTCGGTTTTGGCACCAGCACGCCCGAGCTGCTGGCCAGCATGCAGGCGGCATGGCAGGGGAACGACGGCATCGCCGTAGGCAACATTGTAGGGTCAAACATCTTTAATATATTGGCCATTCTTGGGATAACCGCTCTGGTGCGCAAAACCCATTTTTCGCATCACGCATGGGGCAAAAGCGGCATGGTCATGCTGGCGGTGACAGTCCTTGGCTGCATGGCTATGTATGCCATGCCCACCCTGCCCCGCTGGCTGGGCGCGCTTGCGCTAGGCCTGCTGGGGCTGTATGTGTATTGGGAATTTATTCAGAACAAAAATCACCCAACCTCCCCCGCCGAGTCCGACGACCTCACGCGCGAAAAGCCCTTGGCGCCGCTGGTGGCCGGCGGGTTTATCGTGGGTGGCTTAGCCGGGCTGATGCTGGGGGCCAACTTGCTGGTCACGGGCGCGGTCACCCTGGCGCAGCTGTGGGGCGTGTCCGATACCATCATTGGCCTCACCATTGTGGCCGCGGGCACCAGCCTGCCCGAGCTGGCCACCAGCGTGGTCGGCGCCATGCGCAAACAACCTGAAATTGCCATTGGGAACATTATCGGGTCGAATATTTTTAATCTTATCGGCATTTTGGGCGCCACCACACTGGTTATGCCGCTTAGCGTGTCGCCGCAAATTGCCGGGTTCGATATCTGGATTATGCTGGCCAGCACGGTCGCCTTGCTGGTGTTTGCGCGGGTTGGTTATCGGCTTACGCGGTCCGAAGGGGCCTTGTTGCTGGCCGGCTATGTGCTCTATGCCACCTATCTTGCCCAATCGGCAGCCGTGGCGCAGCCTATCACCAACACCATGAACAATATGCCCTTTCTCGGCTAGGCGAGGCCATTATGCCCCTGCGGGCGCTCACGCTTCTGCTCGCACTGCTGGTGTGGTTGCCTGGCCTGCGGCCCTTGTTTAAGTTTGCCCATCACCTCGGCCCAGAACCCTGGCTGCTGGCGCCCATAACCGCCGCCCTCACCTATGCCGGCGTGGCGCTGGTGCTGTCGCCGCCCCGCGGGCTGAAACACCTGCTGGCCACGCCCTGGCCGTGGGCAGGTGTGGTGGTTAGCATCAGCGTCGCGGTGGCGGGCCTCTATCCGCTGGCCGATGGCCTCCGCCATAGCGGCGCCGGCTCCGATGCCGACGATGCCATGGTCATGGGCGGGGTGGCGTTGTGGCATCTGGCCAATCCCTATGCGCTCACCACCTATCTGGGCAATCCGTTCTCGCCCGGCCCGGGCTGGATGGCTCTGGCCAGCCCCTTAGCCGCAGGGGGTATCTATCCGCTCATCACGCCGCTGGCCCTGGCGGCCATGGCGGGGCTGCTGCGCGTGGCCAGGCATTCATGGCTTACTATTTCACAGGTCTCACTGCTTGTCGCGGCCTGCCCGTTGGTGTGGGAATTGGCGGTGGTGGGGAACGATCTTCCCGCCCTCAGCCTGCTGCTGGTGGGGGTGGTGGCGCTGGCTGCCCAACCGCGGCTGGGCAGCGGCTGGCTGGCGGCGCTTATCGCCCTTATCGTGGCACTGGCTACGGCACGTATAGCTTTTGCCTACCTTCCGCTGCTTATCGGCTTTA
>CANHVX010000048.1 GCA_947464215.1 Pseudomonadaceae bacterium
GCCCGCGATGACAGCGCCACGTTGGTGCGCAGCGCCGCCAACACGGCGGTAGACACCTTGGTTATCAACGTGAAAAGCAACGACGTTGACCCGGACGGCGATAGCTTCCAGGTCACCCGCATTGTCAGCGGGCCTGCGGTTGGTTCGGCGACACTGAACCCCGATGGGACCATAAGCTACACCGCCGATGCGAGCCAGCGCGAGGCGTATTCGACCACCTTGGTGTATGAAGTGACCGACGCGCGCGGGGCCACCGACACGGCCACCGTGACGATTAACGTAGGAACCGACTTCAACAACGTGGACGCGGTGAACGACACCCTGAGCCTGGCCGAAGATAGCCCGCGCACGGACATCACCGCCAGCCTGCGCGCCAACGACAGTGATGCCCAGGGGGATAGCTTTGCCATTACGGCCATCACCCAGCCGGCGGCGGGTGGAACGGTGGAACTGGTGGGCGGGAATGTGTTCTTTACCCCCACCGCCAACTACAACGGCCCGGTGAGCTTCAGCTACACGGTTACCGACAGCAAGGGGGCGACGGACACTGCCACCGTGAGCTTGAACGTGACGCCGGTTGAAGATGCCGTGGACGCCCGCGACGATGCCGCCACCACCCGCGAAGCGCAAAACCGCGCCGGCGACCCCGTGACCATCAACGTGCTGGCCAACGACGTGAACAGCTTCACCGGGGCTATTGAACTGGTGAGCAACACCCAGCCTGCCAACGGGACCTTGGTGCGCAACACTGACAACACCTTCACCTACACCCCTAATGCCGGGTTTGACGGTGTGGACAGCTTCACCTACACCGTGCGCAACGCCGATGGGGCCACCGATACCGCGACCGTGCGTATCACCGTGACACCCAACACGGTAACCGCGGGCAGTGACACCCTGAGCCTGGCCGAAGATAGCCCGCGCACGGACATCACCGCCAGCCTGCGCGCCAACGACAGTGATGCCCAGGGGGATACGTTTGCCATTACGGCCATCACCCAGCCGGCGGCGGGTGGAACGGTGGAACTGGTGGGCGGGAATGTGTTCTTTACCCCCACCGCCAACTACAACGGCCCGGTGAGCTTCAGCTACACCATCACCGACAGCCGTGGCGCCACCAGCACCGCCACCGCCAGCCTGACCGTTACCCCCGTGGTTGACGCCGTGGACGCCCGCGACGACACCGCCACCACCCGCGAAGCGCAAAACCGCGCCGGCGACCCCGTGACCATAAACGTTCTGGCCAACGACGTGAACAGCTTCACCGGGGCTATTGAGGTGATTGGCAACACGGCGGCGGCCAACGGAACCGTGGTGCGTAACGCCAACGGGACCTTCACCTACACGCCCAAAGCCGGGTTTGACGGTGTGGACAGCTTCACCTACACCGTGCGCAACGCGGATGGGGCCACCGATACCGCGACCGTGCGCATCACCGTGACGCCCAACACCGTGACCGCCAACAACGACATGGTGAACCTGGTGCGCGGCCAAAATATCGTTTCGACCAACGTGCTGGCCAACGACACCGATGCCCAGGGCGACAGCTTTGCGATTAGCCGCATTGTGAGCGTGCAAGCCCCCCAAAGCATTGCGACCGCGACCTTCAGCGGCAATACCATCACCTTTAATGAAGGCCGTAACACCGGAACAAGCAACGGTGTGGCCACGGTGGTGTATGAGATCATCGACAGCCGTGGCGCCACCAGCCAAGCCACGCTGACGGTGCAGATTGCCGCCTCGCCGCTGGTGATTGACCTGGACGGCGACGGCGTGAACGTAACCGCCCTGGCCAATAGCCATGCCCACTTTGACCTGGATATGGACGGTGTGGCCGAACGCACCGCCTGGTTTGGCGCCCGCGACGGGATTTTAGCCCGCGACGCCAACGGCAACGGCACCATTGATAACCTTGCCGAGCTTTACGGAACCGCCCGTGGCGACAGCGACGGTTTTGCCGACCTGCGCAACCAAGCCGACACCAACCACGACATGGTGGTGGACGCCAACGACGCAGGCTGGAGCCAACTGCGCCTGTGGGTGGACGCCAACAGCGACGGGATTAGCCAAGCCGACGAATTGCGCACCCTGGACGAGATGGGCGTGAAGGCTATCTATGTGAACGCGGTGGAGCAAAGCACCATCTATGAAGATGCCTACATGCCCCTAACCAGCCACGTGGACATGGCCGACGGCAGCAGCCGCACCATTGGCGACGTGTTCTTCACCAACGCCGCCACCGGCACCATGCTGGGCACCAACGGCAATGATGTGATGGTCTATTCCTCGACCGCTGACACCATTGACGGTGGCCAGGGCTTTGACACCCTGAAGCTGATGACCGCCAGCAACATTGTGGTGGGCCACGATGTGACGCTTAAAGGCATTGACGCCATTGACCTGCACAACAACGGCGCCGACACACTGAACCTGAACATGGCCGATGTGCTGAACCTGAACGAAGGCCACATTCTGGCCATACGCGGGGATGCCGTGGACGAAGTGCGCCTGAGCGGCGACATCGCCAGCACCAGCACCGTGGAGCAAAACGGCACCACCTTCACCGCCTACACCAACACCGCCGGCGCCCAGGTTCTGGTGGAAAGTGGAGTGCATGTAGTGACGGATGAAATCCGCACGGCCTAATACCTCATGCGCAACAACGCGAGGCTCTGCGGGGCCTCGTGGTGTTTTAGGGCGCCTGCGTGGGTGATACGCCTTCGACCAGGATGACCACCTCGCCGGGCTTGATGAGGCCGAGGTCGCGCCGCAAGAGTTCGTCGAGGAAGTCTTTATCGACCGGCATAGTGGCCCCCGCCCTGCCCATCTCCTTCAAGCGCGCGATATGTTCGCCCAGGCGCGCAATATCGGCTTCCAGTTGGGCATTTTCGGCGCGCAGGTTTTGGATTTGGTCGCTCATAACCCGCCAGGTGATGATGCCGCGCTCGCCATTGAACAGCTGGTCGGCGGTGTAGAGCATCATGGCGCCAATAGCCATTGGGCCCAGCCACCGCTTGATTGTGCTGCCTGTGACCCGCTTCATAGGCCGCGCCAGCCCCTAACCCTGCAACCCCGCCACCGCGTGCAGCTGCACCAAGGGCGCCAGAAATGACTCTATCTCTGCCAGCGGCAATTGTGTTTCTTTGTCGGAGATGGCCCGCGCGGGGTCGGGGTGGGTTTCCACAAACAAACCTGCCACGCCCACCGCCACCGCCGCGCGCGCCAGGGGCGCCGCAAACTCGCGCTTGCCGCCGCTGTGCGTGCCGTGCCCGCTGGGCTGCATGATGCTGTGCGTAACATCGAACACCACCGGAAACCCGGTTTGGGCCATGGTGGGCAAGGCGCGCATATCGACCACCAAATCGCCGTAGCCAAAGGTGGTGCCGCGCTCGGTAAGCAGCACGTTGGATGTGCCTGCCTCGGTGATTTTGGCCGCGGCTGGGCCCATATCGGAGGGGGCCATAAACTGGCCCTTCTTGATATTCACCCCCTTGCCCGTTTGGCCCTTCACCGCGTGGGCACAGGCCACCAAAAGGTCTGTCTGGCGGGCCAAAAAGGCCGGGATTTGCAGGACATCGACCACCTCGGCGACGGGCGCCGCCTGGATGGTTTCGTGGACATCGGTCAGCACCGGGAGGCCCAGCTCCTTCCGCACCTCGGCCAGTATGGCGAGGCCCTTTTCCATCCCCGCGCCGCGCGCGCCGCTGCTGCTGGTGCGATTGGCTTTATCAAAGCTGCCTTTATACACCAGCCCAATGCCCAGCGTGCGGCAGACCTTGGCCAGGGTTTCGGCCGTGCGGAGGGTGGTTTCGCGCGATTCTATCGCGCAGGTGCCGGCGATAAGCGCCAGCGGCATACCCGCCCCAAACACCGCCGCCTGTGTGCCGTCTGCTCCGCCAATGGTAACCGTATGCATGTGCGCTGCCCCCCTTTTGTGTTGCACAAGTGTGCCAAAAAGACCGCCCGCACGCCAGCCCCTTGCAGGTTGTTTGGGCACACAGCGCCGCGAGGCTGGACATTTTTGCCGATATGCGGCATGTTTGCGGGCATATTTGTAGCCCTTTTCCCCCCCAGAACACTGAGATATGTTCCCACAACCACGGAGTGATGCCCATGCTGCGCCGTGCACTTGCTGCCCTCTTCGCCGTGTTTGCCCTGCTGCCCCTGACGACCCCTACCCGTGCCGAGCCTCTGGATGACTCGTTCCACCACGCCCGCGTGATGGCCAACGTGCTGATGATGCGCCATGGCATGGAAACCAACGAATACCTGCGCAACATACCTGGCATGACGCCAGCCCTGATACGCTATGACATTGACCGTATGGCCCAAACCGCCAAACGGCTTGCCACCAACCCGGGGCTTTATCCGGATTGGGTGGTGTATGAGATACCCCTTAACTCGGTGGTGCCGGTAATGGACGCCATTGACGCCTGCTTTGATATGGAAATCTTGGCGCCTTCGACCCTGCCGACGCCGCTGATTGGCAACGAACTTGTGGGATGTGTCACCTTTTCTGCCGCCGCCGCCAGCGCCCACGGACTGACCGCGGATATCCCCTATTTTGCCATGATAACCCCCAACCCCGACCAGACGACAGCGCTTATGTATGTTCTGGATGAAAACGGCACCTTGCTGGCTCCCCCCTGGAATGCCCGTTGGCCCCCCGCCAACACATCCGCCAACGCCAACTAACCCCACCCCACGCCCCCGCCTACGGCCCCACACTTGCTGTGGGGCTTTTTTATTACGTTTAATTTCAATATCTTGCATATTCAGACGGGGAAAGGCTTGCATACAGGATTGGGGCGACCTATATGGCGTGCAGGACTTCAGAGGTATACAGGCCTCTGGCCGAAACATACCTCTGACCTTTTTTTGCCGCAGCGTGGTGCTGCGGCTAACGCTTGGAGATAACCATGAAGAACCTCGTTCTTGGCGCCGCCTTGCTTATGGCGGTGTTGTTTGGGGCGGTTGCCCCGGCGCTGGCCGATTTCTGCCCGGCGCAGCGCATTGAAACCCGGGAGGGCGTAAAAGTCGCCCTGCCGGGGCCACTGTATTATCCCCTGGAGGGATCCCCCGGGGAGTTTAACTCCGCCGAGGGGTTTGATTACAAGGGGGTTGTGCTTTACACCGCCGGGCAGGCCCGGCGGGAGTGCGACCGCCGCGTGGCGGCCGCGAAAGCCATGGGGGCTGTTTTTCTGCCCCGCAAGGTTATCATTGCCGCCTTGGAGAAGTGCGGCGTGGGTTGCACGATGTGGGAGGGATTGGACTCCCTCTACACGCCTGAAAGGCGTGTAGACCCGTGCGCGCCGTGCGCAAAGCCCGTGGCCAAGCCGCGGAAGCCCGCCAAGCCGCGGCTGGTGGTTGACACCACCCGCCCAAAGCCGGTGGTGCACCGGCCGAAGCCGCGGCCGGTGGTGGTGCGGCAGAACGTCATCATCAATATCGAGAACTGCGGCTGCCAGTAATGGCGCTGCGGTTCTCGACACGAACGGGGGGGAGCATGTGCTCCCCCCCGTTTGTGTTTTATGAGGTGGCGCTGTTAGGGCGTTTTCATCTTCTTTTGCAGCTCGTTCAGGCGGCCATCGCGCCCGCAGCCGCCGCGGTAGAGCTTATACTTGAAGGGGTTTTTCTCGCTGTAGTTCTGGTGCTCGGCTTCGGCGGCGTAAAAGGGCGTGGCGGGCAGGATATCGGTCATCACCGGCTGGCCCAGTTTTTCTGCCAGCTTCTGCTTGCTGGCTTCTGCAGCCTGCTTCTCGGCTTCTGCGCTATAAAAGACCGCCGATTTGTATTGGGGGCCTTGGTCGCAGAATTGGCCGGTGGCGTCGAGCGGGTCGACGTTGCTCCAGAAAATTTTCAGCAGGTCGTCATACGACACCTCGGCGGGGTTGTAGGTGAGCATCAGAGCCTCGCGGTGGCCGGTTTTGCCGGTGCCCACCTGCTCATACGTTGGATTGGGCACGCTGCCGCCGCTGTAGCCCACCGTGGTGCTAATAACCCCCGGGCGGTGCGCAAACTCGCTCTGCATGCACCAAAAACAGCCGCCCGCGAAGATGGCGGTTTTCAGGCTGTTGGGCGTGGTTGGGCTTGGTGTGCTCTCGGCCATGGCGTTCCCCCCGAAACTTGCGATAAGACAGGCCGCCGCAACGGCGACCGTGCGCAGGTTACGCTGCGCGCGCGTGATGAGATTGTGCGTGTTCATGCGCATAGTATGCCCCCAAGCGCGTGCGGCTGGCCAGTGCTGGCTCGGCCATCTTGCCGTGCAAGGCGCGGGTGAGAAAGGTTCCTGTCAGCTGCCAACTGGCGTGAAAATCGTCTTCCGCGCTGGCAGGCAAGCCACCCCAACGGTGCGGCAAGCGCAGCAACCGCTCTTCCCACCCCCGCGCCACCGCCTGCGGCACACTGCGCCCGCTGTTGGGCGACACATACGCCAACGGCGACCCCTGCGGGCACGGCACCGGGTTCTCGAGTTGCAGGCCGTAGCCAACCGTTTCGAGCACCGCGCGCTCGAATTCGGCCACCGCAGGCCAGCCCAAGGGGCCCATGACCAGGTTTTCGGTGGTGTGGCACAGGTGCGGATAGGGATGCTCTTCGGGCAGGATGTGGCTTAACATATCGGCCACATAGGCCACGCGGAGGGCGGCCTCGCGCCCCGACATCCAGACATGGGCGCGGCTGTGCGCCAGCTCGGCCGTGAGGGTGCCCAGCTGTGTTTCTAGGCGGCGCGTGTGGCGGTAGGTGACGGTATTAAGAGGTTGCAGCACCGCCCCCAGCCGTGTGGCGTGCTTGATAAGCCCCCGCACCAGGCCGTGCTCGGCGCAGAGCAAACTGGCCACCACGGCGCCTTCCCCCCAGACACGGGTGGTGAGAACGAGGGCTTCGCCTTGGCGGGTGGACATGGTGGCCATTATAGCCCCGCTGTGGCCCCTTTACCCCCCTGGCCGCTGTTTTTTATGGGCAGGGGTGTGGCACATGTTTACTCGGTGAGGTTGGTGACCACGCCTTGCACGTCGTCGTCGGCCTCTAACGCCTCGACCAGTTTGGCGATGCTTTCGCGCGTTTCGGGGTTTTCCACCGC